>NZ_JBAKHS010000005.1:0-279626 GCF_036906795.1 Micromonospora sp. CPCC 205739
CCACGACCCCGGCGGCACCCGCGGCGACCGCGGCGAGGCCCATCACCAGCCGGCGCTTCACCGACCGGCGAGCCGACGTCGCGGTGGCCTGCCCGGCCATCACACGCTCGAGGAACGCCTTCGAACGGGTCCATTCCATCGGGGTGGGCATGCGGTCGCGCGCCGGGTCGAGCACGGCCAACTGCTGCAGGTCGTCCTTCATGCTCGGCTCCATGACTGCTGCTCCTTGAAATCGTGAGGGCGGAAAGACGTAGGGGGGACAGTTGCGGCCGGTTCCAGAGCGGCCCGCAGCCGCTGCCGGGCCCTGCCGAGCCGCATCGCGAAGGTCGACCGGCGACAGCCGAGCACGGTGGCCGCCTGCTCAGCGGTCAGTCCGTCGAACGCGACCAGGGCGAGAACCTCGCGGTCTGCGGGGCGTAGAGCCCGCCAGGCGCGTTCCAGGTCGATTCGCACCGCGGCACTCACGCTGTCGTCGGACAGCTCGCGTGCCTCCAGCGACACCAGCCGGACGTCCAGTGCCTGGCGCCTCAACCAACCTCGTGTCTGGTTGGCCATGGTCTTGCGGGCCACCGCGAACAGCCACGGTCGAGCATCGTCCGGCAACTCGTCGAATCGCCGCCAGGCCGTCAGGAAGACCGTCGAGACGATGTCCTCAGCCTCCGCGGCCGGGACCCTCCGCTCGACGAAGCGCAGCAGGTCGGCATATGTCTCGACGTGCAGCGAACGGAAGCGCTCTTCCCGGCCACCCCCGTCGGCGCGGCTCATCTGGGTTCTCCTTGGTTGTCCATGCCCCCTACCTGTCCGGCTCAGCGGCAACTGTCACACGGCAATTCACCGGCTGCCAGAACCAGGGCGGCAGATCAGCAACAAGACGGCGAGACGTACGACACCACCGACAACCGCTGGTGGGGGACAACAAGGCAGCGGGACACTTCCGGCGCATCCGGCGTTCGGTCGCGGTTCACGGTCCGTAGGACATGGCCCGCTCCCGCAGGGTGACCGTGTCGAAAACGGTGACCGATGTAAGAAACGGCGTGCCCGAGACATTTCCTGGTGACGGAGAAACTCTGACAGGAAGGGCCGGAGCCAGTGCCAGAACCCGGACCGGACGATCATTTCAACGCTGTGTACCAGGCGCACCACCGGCAGGTGTATGCGTATGCCGTCACGCGCGCCGGTCGCCAGCTGGCCGATGAGGTCGTGGCCGAAACGTTCCTGGTGGCGTGGCGGCGGTTGACGGAGCTGCCGAGGGCAACGCCGCTACCGTGGCTGCTTGCCGTCGCCCGCAACGTCGTGGGTGAGCGATACCGCGCAGAGGAACGGCAGCAGGCCATCGCTGCCGAGATGCGCGCGTGGATCACCGACGAGGAGCTGTCCGTCGCCGACGTGGCAGACGGCGTCGCCGAGCGGGCCGCGGTGCTCACTGCTCTGGCCCAGTTGTCCGACGGCGACCGCGAATTGTTGACGCTGGTTGCCTGGCATGGGCTGACGCCAGGTCACGCAGCTCGGGTCCTCGGCTGCTCCACAGCGACGTACTACGTGCGCCTCCATCGTGCCCGGCGTCACTTGAAGGACGCCATGGCTGTCGCCACCGAACTGGAATTGCCTCGACCCGCCGCCACGCTCGTTCCGAAGGAGTCGATCCGATGAGCCGATCACCAGATGTACTGGACCTGCTTGCCAAGGCCCGGCCGACGCGACTGGACCCACCGCCGAACCGGGGCGAGCACACCGCACAGGCCGTTGCCGGCATCGTGGCCACCGTTCGGGCGGCCGGAGGGCCGGCCGCGCCCGACCAGCTCCGCAGGCCCAGGCGGCTACGGGCGGCCGTGCTCGGGTCGGTAGGGGTGGCCGCAGCGTCCGTCACCGCCGTCGTTGTGGCCGTGGCCGGGCCAGGCCCCGTTCCGCGCAATGCACCCGACGCCGCAGGCGACGTCGTGTCGCCCGCCACGCAGGCGCCGATGGACTCCAGCCGGTTGTTGCTGGTGGCGGCCGAACGCAGCGACCAAGCCCCGCAAACCGGCGGGCGCTATCTGACCATCCAGACGGAGAGCGGCTACGCGGTGCCAGTCGAGGCCGCCGACGGCACGTACACCATGTTCGGCAAGACCGGTAGCGAGTACTGGCTGGCCCGCTCCAGCGCCGACAGCAGTTGGGCGAGTTCGCAGCCGCTCGGCGCCGCGCCCGCCACACCGAGCGACGAGGCCGCCTGGCGCCGAAACGGTTCCCCGACCGTTGTCAGGATCACCAAGCCGAAGCCGTACGACCTGCAGATCGCCCCGGGCAAGGTCTACCGCGAGAGGGTGGACCCGGAGCACCTCTTCGCCCTCGGCGACCGAAACGTGTCGCAGACACAACTCGATGCGCTGCCGACCGACCCGGCCGCCCTCCGCGCCGCACTGCTCGGCCGCTTTGACGGGGGAGGTGGCGACATGCCCACCAACCGCGACCAGTGGCTGTTCACCGTCGCCGCCAGCTTGGTGATCGACCTGCCGGTCAGCAACGAGGTCCGCGCCGCCGCATACCGCATGCTCGCCACGGTGCCCGGAGTGCGCGGGCTGGGAGCTGTTCACGACATGCGTGGTCGGCCCGGGCAGGCGGTTGCGTTCGCGCAGGAAAACCCCAGAAACGGCCGCTCTGAGGTGCGCCTGATCATCAACCCGGACACCGGGCAGGCCCTGGCCAAGGAGATGCGCGTGATCAAGCCGGGTGGCTCGTGGCCGTGGATCGCGCCGGGCGCGCTGTACGCGTATGACCTGGTACTCGTATCAAAGAACACCGACGACAACCCGCCGACGGCGGACGTCGAGAACTGACCCTGAAGGCCCGGCCGGCGGCGGCACAGCAGCGCCGCCGGCCGTCACCCCGCCGGCGCGACCCGCTTCGCTATCGTCTTGTCGGTGCCCGTCTGGACCATGCGCTCGGCGACTGTCGCCGACATCGCTGCCGTACTCGAGTTCTGGCAGACCGCTGCCGAGGATGCGCACCGCCCGCCGGACAGCGCGCAGGCGCTCGAGGTGCTTCTCGAACGTGATCCTGAGGCTCTCCTCCTCGCCCTGGACGACTCAACGCTGATCGGCACGGTCATCGCCGGGTGGGACGGCTGGCGGTGTCACATCTACCGGCTGGCAGTAGCACCCGAGCGGCGTCGGCAGGGCATCGGTCGGCTGCTGGTCGAGGCAGCCGAGGAACGCTTCCACCGACTGGGCGGTATCCGGGCCGACGCCATGGTGCTCGACGACAACGCCGCGGCACACCCTGCCTGGCGAGCATGCGGCTACGAGCGGCAGGCCGAGTGGTCGCGGTGGGTCAAGCCGCTCCCGTAGGAACCCCCGGCCGACCCCGGCATGACGAGGGGCCGGGCAAATCCCGTGCGACAAGGGACGGCCATCAGAGGAATTCCAAGGTCAACGAGGGTCAGACCAGACAGACGGACTCCCGGGGCGCAAAGCAAGAGCGCCGACCGGCGTTTCCGCTGGTCGGCGCTCTAGTAGCCCGGCGAAAGGCTATGTGGCCAGGGGCGGGGTCGAACCGCCGACCTTCCGATTTTCAGGCACCTGCATTTCCACAGGTCATGCGCTCGTCGCACACCGTCGTGCAGCGGCCCGTGCAACTAGCTCCGCATGGTGATGTGCCGGGGCAGCCTTGCAACATCCCCGTGCGCGGCCAGCTCGGACAGGGCCTTCGCGATCTCCCGGTCTCGCCCGTCGACGGCGTGTAGGTACCGACGAGCCGCCGCCATGGACGAGTGACCCAACCGCATCATCAGGTCAGCCAGGGTCGCGCCAGTCTGCGCGGCGAGGGTCTGCCCCGTGTGCCGCAGGTCGTGAAACGTCAGGTCATCGAGACCCACCTTCTTCCGTCCCCGAACGAACGCCTGATACAAGGTGTGCCCCCGCAGGGGCGACCCGTCGCGGCTGACGAACAGGCGGTCTTTGCCTGCGTACTCATCCAGGTGCAGACGGATCACCGGCACGACGTGCGGCGGAATGGCGATCGTTCGTTTGCCCGCCTCAGACTTGGGGTCCTTGTCGAACGCCTTCCCACGATCGTGCAGCGGCTCGACCCGTGCCTTGCAGTGGCAAGTCGTCGCCCGAATGCCGCTCGGTTAGCTACTGGCGGTGTTCGTCGCCCCTCCAGGGCAGCGCGACGCATCGGCGATGACGTTGGCCTGTCTCGGTCGATTTTCTGGCTGTCGGGTGCCACGTTTTGGGGTGTGGGGGCGACGTAGAGGGTGTGATGGAAGCGAAGACAGGGCCGCCCGATCTGGCGCGGGTATATCAAGAGCACCGTGTGGGGTTGTTGCGGTTGGCGTATCTGCTGACAGGTTCGCGGGAGCAGGGCGAGGATTTAGTCCACGCCGCATTCGCCTCAGCGATACCGCGCTGGGATCGCATCGAGCAGCCGCTGCCGTACCTGAAGCGGACGATCGTCAACCAGGCTGCGGATCACCACCGTCGCACAGTGCGGGAACTGACACATCCCACGCCGGAGCCGGTGACGCATCCGCCCGAGGTCGACGAGACGTGGACGCAGATCCAGAAGCTATCGGCTGTTCAGCGAACGGTCGTGATCCTGCGGTTCTACGAGGATCTCCCACTGGTGGAGATCGCCGCCGTGATGGATCGCCCACCGGCGACGGTCCGGTCCGACCTTAAACGCGCCTTGGAACATCTACGGAAGGCCCTTAATTCATGAGTACCGACGACCTCGACGTTCCGGTTGACCCTGCTCTCGACGCCCGGCTGCGCAGGACGCTGAGCGCGGTCGCGTCAACGGTCACCGACGCCTCACCTGTCGGAACTGAGGCGAAGCAGCACCTCCTGGCGCAGTCGGCATCGGTGGTGCGTACCCGACGGGACCGGCGCAAGCGGCGGCGATGGCTGGCCATCGGCCTGGCGGCCACCGTCGTGCCACTGGCAGCCTTCACCACCCTTGCCATCGGACCCGAATACGTCGACCAGATCCCACCCAAGGACGCCTTCATCACTGGGGTGGAGGACGGTGAGCGGTACTGGCTCGTCCCGTCCTTCCACAAGGATTCCTGCGGACGCACCTCCGGCGTGGAACTGATGATGCAGAGCAACAACATCATCGGAAAGGAATGGAACACCGCCGGTACCGCCTACGGCGAGCCTTCAGAGGACGCTGGTGCGCCTGGTCTCGGTTGCTACGTTCACGACGAGGCGCAGTGGTTGACCGACCCGAGGCGTGTCAGCAAGCTGTCCCAACGCCTCGGAGGAAAGGACCAGGACGGCGACTGGATCACCCTCATCGCGGTCCACCCGACGGTCACCACGCTGCGCGTCGCTCACGACGGAGGCGCTACCCGGGACGTGCAGACGCAGGCCCTGCCCGACCGGCCCGGCGGCCCCCGGTACGCGGTGTTCACCACCCCCGCCCGCAAGCGTCAGATCGACCTGTCGGTGCAACTGCTGACCACTAGCGGTCAGCCCGCCGCCACTGAATCCATTCAGATCAACCTGAGGAGAAGTTGAACCGTCAGCGACGGCAGCACGGCTAGCAGCAACCAGACTGGCCCACGGAGTTTCCGGTCCTCCGTGGGCCATCTGCTCTTCCTCGGCCCCTATCTCATCGCCACCCAAACCCGGCGTCGCGAGACGACCCGGGTATATCCAGCCGTCGTAGGAACGGTAAACCTCGGATCATGTCAAGCATCTGGTGAGATGCGACTGCCAAGCATGTCCCGGGACACAACACCGGGGCAGTGCGAACAGTTGCCGAATTGCGCTCTATCAGATCAAGGCGGCCCGCAAAGCGGGCCGCGCCGGCCCGGCCCCGGCCTGCTGGCGACCTCCGGCCGGCATCGGCCGGGCCGGCCGGCCACGCTTGGGGACGGCCAAGAGTAGAAGACCTCGGGGCTCCGCCCCGAACCCCGGCCCTCCTCAGAGATCAGCCGCGCATCCCCTCGCCGGGCACCACAAGGGCTACCAGCCTCCCCGGACGGGGCCAAGGTCGTTCGGACGTAGGGCGCTCCACCTTGTCCCCGTCCGGGGAGGCTGGACGGTCTGGCGACTGCCCGACGAGGAGATCCGCTTAAGACTGGCGGCGCGCAAAGATGATCCCGCCGAGCGAACTTTCGGCCGAGGTGAGAGTCATCTGCGCCTCGACCGTGAATCCGCCTTCTTGCAGCCATGCCGCCACTTGAGCGGGCTGGCGACGGTGGACGTAAACCTTCATCGGGTGGCCGCCGTAGCCCTGAGTCTTGAGCCGTGATTCGTCACCGACGTGGAAGCTAAGCAGTAGCGGGCTACGGGGACGCATCACTCGTCGGAAGTGTGCGAAGACCGAGTCGACCTGGTCGTCGGGAATGTGGATCAGCGAGTACCAGGCGACCAAGCCGGCGACCGAGCCCTCAGCCAGATCCAGGTCGGTCATGGAGCCCACCTCGAACCTCAGACCCGGGTGATCACGCCGAGCTACATCGATCATCACCGGCGACAGGTCAATTCCGAAAGCGTCAACGCCGAGCTCATGCAGGTGGGCGGTGATGCGCCCTGATCCACAGCCCACGTCCACGACTGGACCACCACCGGCGGCGTGAACGAGGTCGGCGAACAAAGCCAGAGTCGCTCGTTCGTAGGGCGTTTCGGCCAGGAGGTTGCGCACCAGTTCTGCATAACTGGCAGCGACTGTGTCGTAGGAGGTGCGAGTGTCTGCCAACCAGCCCTCAATGCTCATGGCGGCAACACTAAATCAAGCACCGGGCCATCCACGGGCCAGTAACCGTGGCGCGCAGCGGTCATGAGGGGGCACGAGATGCAACCAGGACGGCCACCCGCTCCAGGCGTTTGGGGCATCACGATCGGTTGAGCGCGCTCTTCCAAACTGAAGATCTGCTGGTCGGCCCCTTGAGTCACCAGTCGCTGCCGCCACCTGCATCGCCGTGACCACCCCCGTCCAACGGAGGGTGAAGCGGGTAATCAGTGGATTCGTCATCGGGCCGGGAACGCTCTGGCTTCAACAGACCGATGACTATGAGCACCACGACGGTCAGCAGAAAAGCGACGACGAAGACAAGTCCCACCATTTGGATCACTGACGTCATGAGGCGAGCCTAAGATCACTGGGGGAGGGGGTGAACTGGTCGGCGCCTCTTGGCTGTACAGCCATCCGTACAGCCAACCCGGTCGGCGGCACCGGTCAGCAGTCGGCGGCAGGCGACAAGGCAAGCAGGCCAGCGGCACGCGCCGCCCGCCGGCAGCAGTCTTGATCTTTGCAAGGCAGGGGTCGCCAACGCTCTCCCGGCCGACCGGCATGACGAGGGGCCGTGCAATCCCCGTGCAACAAGGGGCGGCCATCAGCGGGATTCCGGGGTCAACGAGGGTCAGACCGGACAGACGGGCTTCCGGGGCGCAAAGCAGAGCGCCGACCGGCGTTTCCGCTGGTCGGCGCTCTTGTAGCCCGGCGAAAGGCTATGTGGCCAGGGGCGGGGTCGAACCGCCGACCTTCCGATTTTCAGTCGGACGCTCGTACCAACTGAGCTACCTGGCCGTGGTGCTCGGTCCATGCTACCCGCAAGGCGGGGTCTCCGCCGAAAGGGTCACATGCTCCGATACGCAGAACGCCGCGCAATGGTTCACGCGGCGTCAGCGCTGGCGGTCCTGACGGGACTTGAACCCGCGACCTCCGCCTTGACAGGGCGGCGAGCACTCCAACTGCTCCACAGGACCTGGCTGGTGTTGCATCCGGCGCGAGCCGGACCGTGCCCCCAACGGGATTCGAACCCGTGCTACCGCCTTGAAAGGGCGGCGTCCTGGGCCGCTAGACGATGAGGGCGGCCCCGCCATCATTGCACACTCGCAACTTCAAGCGGACTTGCTCCCATCCGGCCCCGCCGGAGGCATGAGAAGCATATGCCATGCCCGGTCAGTGGACCAAACCGGTATGGCAAGTGGCGTGTCCGCCGACAAAATCGCAGTTCAGAGCGGGTGTCACCGGGGTGGGGCGACGCCGAAGCGCCGCTTCAGGTCCTTGATCACGTGCGGGCAGGCGGCCAGGGTGCGGCTGCGATCGCCTCCGCCGTCGTGCATCAGCACGATCGCGCCGGGGCGGGCGGCCCGGTGGACCCGCTTGGCGAGGGTCTCGGCGGTCGGCTTCGCCCAGTCCTGCGGGTCCACGCTCCAGTGCAGGGACCGCATGCCGAGCTGCCGGGCCACCGCCACCACCTCCGCGGTCCACCGGCCGCCCGGCTGGCGGTAGAACGGCACCTTGGCGCCCGGAACGACGGCCTGGATGGCCTGGTTGGTGCGGGTCAGGTCGGCCCGGATGTCGGCCACCGGCCGCCGGCCCAGGTCGAAGTCGTGCTCCCAGCTGTGGTTGCAGAGCTGGTGACCCTCGCGGACGATCCGGACGACCAGCTCGGGGTGCTTGCGTACCTCGGTGCCGACCAGGCAGAACGTCGCCTTGACCCGGGCGGCCCGCAACTGGTCGAGGATCTTCGGCGTCCAGGCCGGATCGGGGCCGTCGTCGAAGGTGAGCGCCACCGGGCGTACTCCGGTGGCGCGCCGCAGGCCCGCGGGGAGCGTGCTGGGCTTCGGCCGCAGCCGGGGCTTGGGTTTCGTGGTCTGCCGCGGCGACGGGGCCGCCGACGAGGGGCTCGCCGCCGCCGTCGGGGCGGGCGCCGCGCCCTGCCGTCGGTCCTGTTGGGGTTCGCCGCAGCCGGCGAGGAGCAGGACCATGCCGAGGGCGGCCGCCATGACGGGGCGTGCACGCATCGTCACTCCGAGGGGGGTCGGGTATGCGGACCGCCCCGACGGTAGTGGACGCTCTCCCGATCCGGCAGGGGCGGTCAGTCCCCGTTCGACTGGTCCAGCGAGTCCCGGACGGCCAAGGACAGCGAGATCGCCTCGGTCAGGTCGACCGGCCGGACCACCCCGGCGGGCAGCGTGTCGGCCCGCCAGCCGGGGCCGGCGGCCAACACCAGCAGCGGTCGTCGGGGCACCGCGAGCAGGGCGGAGAGCTGCCCCGGGTCGGCGGTGGCGCGGGTGTGCGACCACACCACCACCGCCGCCGGTCCGACCCGGTTCACCGCCTCGATCAGCGCCGCCACCGGCACCCGCGCGCCCAGCATCCGGTACCCCACGCCGGCCTCGGTGAGGGCGGCGGCCAGCGCCTCCAACGGCAGCGTGTGCTGCTCCTCGTCGGCGCAGGAGAGCAGGATCCGCGCCGGGCCGCCGGCCGTGCCGGACCGGGCCACCGTGGCGAACGCCTCGGATACGCAGCGGGACATCAGGTGCTCGACCTCGATCAGCCCGGCGGTCGCGGCGTGCCGTTCCCCGATGCCGACCAGCACCGGGCGGAGCAGGCCGTCCCAGGTGGCGACCACGCCGTCCTTGGCGAGGGCGCTGGCGATCGTCTCGCTGATCGCCGTGGAGTCCAGCCGCATGGCGGCCCGGGCGAGGCCTCGGGCGACCGGCCCGGCCCGGCCGACCGGAATGGTCTGCCCGCCGCCGTCCCGAGCGGCCCCGGCGCGCAGCGGCACCTCGACCCCGGGGGCGACCCCGGGGCTCTGCTTCGCCCAGCGGGCCGCCTCGGCCGGGGTGATCCCCTCCGCGGTGAGCCGGCGCATGATCTCCAGGCGGGCGAGGTCGGCCGGCGTGTAGCGCCGGTGGTGACCCGGTACGTGCTGGCTGGGACCGAGGCCGTAGCGCTGGTGCCAGGTACGCAGCGTGGTGACCGCCACGCCCAGTCGGCGTGCGACGGCCCCCGCGCTCAGCGCCTCATCGGCCACCCGACCGCTCCGACGCGTCGTCCGCCGGTACGCCGGACGGGAGGGTGGTGCCGGCGGGGCCGCCGGTGCGCAGCAGCCGGCTCACCACCCCGCCCAGCCAGGGCGCGTACGCGCGGGGGTCCGCGTCGATCTCGGCCATCAGCCGTACCGGGTCGACCCAGCGCAGCTCGGACACCTCGTCGGGGTCGGGCAGCACCGTGACGTCGGCCGGCACGTCGGCTCGCAGCACGTGGTCGTACTCGAACTCGACCCGGCCGGTGGCCGGGTCCTCGGCGTAGTAGAGGTAGACGCCGACCTCGGTCAGCGCGACCGGCGCCGCGCCCAGCTCCTCGGCGAGCCGCCGGTTGGCGGCCTCCACCAGTGACTCCGCCGGGCGGGGGTGCCCGCAGCAGGAGTTGGCCCAGCGCTGCGGGAACCGGGTCTTCACCGGGGCCCGCCGCTGCAGCAGCACCCGGCCGTCGGGGTCGACCAGCAGCACCGAGAAGGCGCGGTGCAGCCGCCCCGGCGCCTGGTGCGCCGCGGCCACGGTGGCCTCGCCGAGCACGTTGCCCTGGTCGTCGACCAGCTCGACCAGGTGACCTTCCCGGGACGTCACCGGATCTGCCCCCCGTTCCGTGTCCACATCACGCTCGTGTCCTGTGTGCCGCCTCGCCGGGCCGCGCTCGGGCGGTTCACCGCCCGGCACCGGTGATCCGGTTGGCGGCCAGCTTGCCGGAGATCAGCACCATCGGCACGCCCACCCCGGGCTGGGTGCCGGAGCCGGTGAACACCACGTTGGGCAGCTGCCGGTGCAGGTTCGACGGGCGGAACGGGCCGGTCTGGAAGAGGCTGTGCGCGGCGGCGAACGGCGTACCGGCGGCCATGCCCTGCTCCTCCCATTCGGCGGGGGTGATCGTACGCAGTACCTCGATGCCGGCGCCGAAGCCCACGTACCCGCGCTCCTGAAGCGTCGCCACGAGCTGGTCGGCGTAGCGGCGGCTCAGGTCGCCGCGCCACTCGAACGGGCCCCGCTCTAGGTTGGGCACCGGCGCCAGCACGTAGTAGGTGTGCCGTCCGGCCGGGGCGACCGACGGATCGGTCCGGCTCGGGTTGGTGACCAGCAGCGACGGGTCGGTCATCAGCTCGCCGCGCCGGATGACCTCGTCGAAGGTGCCCTTCCACTTCCGTCCGAAGTGGATGTTGTGGTGGGCGATCTTCTCATATCCCTGGGTCGAGCCGACGTGCAGGACGACGCAGGAGGGCGAATAGGTGAGCTTCCGCTGCCGCGCCGGGGGCAGCAGGTCGCGGTAGGCGACCGGCAGGTCCGGGTTGAGCACCACCACGTCGGCCGGGATCAGCTCGCCGTCGGCGGTCAGCACGCCGGTGGCCCGGCCGTTGGCGGTCTCCACCCGGGTCACCGTGGTGTCGTACCGGAACTGCACGCCGTGCTTCTCGGCGGCGCCGGCCATGCCGCGGGAGACCGCGTGGATGCCGCCGCGCGGGAAGTAGACACCGGCCACCGAGTCGAGGTACGCGATGACGCTGTAGATGGCGAGCGCGTCGTGCGGCGCGAGGCCGGCGTACATCGCCTGGAAGGAGAAGATCCGCTGGGTACGCGGGTCCTGGAAGAACTGGTTGATCTTCGTCTGGAGCCGCCGGAACGCGCCGTTGGCCAGCAGCTTCACCAGGTTGGCGGTGAGCAGGTCGGTCGGGGCGTCCAGGTTCCGGTCGATGAAGTCGGCCCGCTCCCAGTTCCACAGGTTGCGCGCGTAGTCGACGAAACGCAGGTAGCCGTCGGCCTCGCGAGGGCCGCACACCCGGGCGATCTCGGCGGCCATCCGGGTGGTGTCGGTGATGACGTCCAGCGTCGAGCCGTCGGGGTAGTAGGCGCGGTAGGCGGGGTCGAGCGGGGTGAGGTCCAGCCAGTCGTCGAGCTCCTCGCCGACCGCGCCCAGCGCCTCGGCGATCAGGTCGGGCATGGTGAGCACGGTGGGCCCGGTGTCGAACTCGTACCCGTCGACGCTGAGCCGGCCGGCCCGGCCGCCCGGCACCGGCTCGCGCTCCACCACGGTCACCTGCCGGCCGCTGCCGGCCAGGTGCAGCGCGCACGCCAGCCCGCCCAGGCCCGCGCCGACGACCACCACCCGGTCCGTACGTCCGTTCACGGTCCGCACGTGACCACCTCCTTCGCAAAGTCGCTCATCATGCCCGCCGGCTGGTCGCGGCGGTGGCGAGACCGGTCAGCGCGGTGCGCGCGGTCTCGTCGATCGACGTGGTGTCCAGCGCGGTCAGCGCCTCGGACACCCGGTCGGAGATCATCCGCTCGACCCGGGACACCGCCCCGGTGTCGGCGACGACCTCGGCCAGCCGGGCCACGTCCCGGGCGCCGGTGATCTTGCCAGCGCGCTCCAACGCCCGCCGCTGGCCGGGGGTGCCCAGTTGACGGGCCAGCATCAGCAGCGCGGTCGGCTTGCCGGTGCGCAGGTCGTCGCCGGCCGGTTTGCCGGTGGTCGCCGGGTCGCCGTAGACGCCGAGCAGGTCGTCGCGGAGCTGGAACGCCTCCCCGACGGCCAGGCCGTAGCGGGTGTACGCCGCGATGAGCGGCGCGTCGGCGGCGACCCCGGCCAGGCAGGCGCCGAAGAGCAGCGGCCGCTGGACGGTGTAGCTGGCGGTCTTGTAGCGGGCCACCCGCAGCGCCCGGTCCACCGACCAGTTCGCCGCGTCATTCTCGCCCAGCACGTCGAGGTACTGCCCGGCGACCGTCTCGATCCGCATCTGGTCGTAGCAGCGCCGCACCTCGAACAGCCGGGCGGGCGGGAGGGTGGCGTGGCTGAGCAGCCGGTCGGCCCAGACCAGGCAGAGGTCGCCGATGAGCACCGCCACCGCCTCGCCGAACCGGCCCGGGTCGCCGGTGTACCCGGCGGCGACGTGCCGGGCGGCGGCGGCGCGGTGCGCGGTGGGCAGGCCGCGCCGGGTGTCGGAGCCGTCCATCACGTCGTCGTGCACCAGCGCGAACGTGTGCAGCAGTTCCAGGGCGGCGAACGCCGGCAGCACCGTCGGCAGCGGTTCCGCGCCGCCGACCACCCCGCGCCAGCCCCAGTACGCGAAGGTCGGCCGGACCCGCTTGCCGCCGGCCAGCACGCAGTCGCGCGCCGTCGCCGCGAAACCACCCATCGCTGCGTCGATCTCGGTGAGCGAGCCGACCTCGGCGGCCAGGAACGCCGCCAGGGTGTCGTCGACCCCCTTGATCAGCTCTTTCGTGAACGCGGCCAGCACGCCGCGGACCGGATCGTCCGTCGCTCCCGGCTGTGCCGGCGCGACGCGGAGCGCGTTACCCGCAACTGCGTCGTTGGCCATGTGGGCGAGCGTACCCTAGGGTTACGAGTTGCGTCGATTGCTGCGTCGAATTTCGAGGAGGGCCGGTGGACACCGATCTCGCCGCGGCCTATGTCCGCTGCCAGGAGCTGCACAGACGACACGGACGTACCTACTATCTCGCCACCCGCCTGCTTCCCGCGTGGAAACGGCGGCACGTGCACGCCCTGTACGGATTCACGCGCTACGCCGACGAGATCGTCGATCGCACCGAGGACCTGCCGCCCGCCGAGCGCGCCGCCCGGCTGGACGAGTGGTCGTCGCAGTTCGTCGCCGGCCTGCACGGCGAGCCGGTCGACGACCCGCTGCTCCCGGCCGTGCTGCACACCATCGCCGTCTTCGATCTCGACCGCGCCGACTTTGCGTCGTTTCTGCGCAGCATGGCGATGGACCTGACGGTGCTGTCGTACCCGACCTACGACGACCTGCTCGACTACATGGAAGGCTCGGCGGCGGTCATCGGCACCATGATGCTGCCGATCCTCGGCAGCTCCGACCCGGCGGCGGCCCGCGAGCCGGCCCGGCAGCTCGGCTTCGCCTTCCAGCTCACCAACTTCATCCGGGACGTCGCCGAGGACCTCGACCGCGGCCGCACCTACCTGCCCGACGAGGACCTGGCCAAGTTCGGCGTCACCCGCGACGACCTGCTCGCCGCGAAGGCGCAGGGCCGCACCACCGCCCGGATCCGGGACCTGATCGAGTACGAGGTGACCCGCGCCCAGGCGCACTACGAGGCCGCCGCGCCGGGCATCACCCTGCTCAGCCCCGCCTCGCAGGCGTGCATGCGGACCGCGTACGCGCTCTACGGCGGGATCCTCGACGAGGTCGCCGCCCAGGGCTTCGACGTGTTCGTCCGCCGGGCGCTGGTGCCGCAGCGACGCCGGCTGGCGGTGGCCGCGCGGGCCCTGCTCACCCCGACCGGCAGCCCGGTCGCCGTACCCGGGCCGCGCCTGGTCTCCGCGTGAGTACGCGCACGGCGGTCGTGCTCTTCACCCGCGACCTGCGGGTGCACGACCACCCGGCGCTCGCCACCGCCTGCGCGGCGTTCGACCGGGTCGTGCCGTTGTACGTGCTCGACCCGGCGCTGGCCGATTGGTCGCCGAACCGGACCCGCTTCCTGCACCAGAGCCTGGCCGAGCTGCGCGAGGAGCTGCGCCGGCGCGGTGGGGACCTGGTGGTGCGCCGGGGCGACCCGGTGGCCGAGACGATCCGGTTGGCCCGGGAGGTGGGCGCGGAGGGGGTCGGGCTCTCCGCCGACGTCAGCCGCTACGCCCGCCGCCGCGAGCACCGGCTCCGCGAGGAGTGCGACCGGCACCGGCTCTTCCTGCGGCTCTTCCCCGGTCTGACGATCGTCGAGCCGGGGGCGTTGCGCCCGGGCGGCGGGGACCACTACCGGGTCTTCAGCCCGTACCACCGCGCCTGGGCGGCGGCCGAGCGGCGCGAGGAACTGGCCGCTCCCCGCCGGGTCGCCCTGCCCGACGGCGTGTCGCCCGGCCGGTTGCCCGCGCTGCCGAGAGGCGAGTCGCCCGGGGCCGCGGTGGGCGGCGAGAGCGTCGGGCAGCGCCGGTTGACGCAGTGGCTGCCCACCCTCGGCCGGTACGACGACATCCACGACGACCTGGCCGGCGACGAGACCTCGCGGCTCAGCCCGTACCTGCGGTTCGGCTGCCTGTCGCCGCTGGCCGTGGCGAACCGGGCGGGCGGCACCGAGGGGCCGTTCGTCCGGCAGCTCTGCTGGCGGGACTTCTACTACCAGGTCACCGCCGCCTTCCCGGAGATCTCCACCAGCGCCTACCGGCGCGGCGCCACCGAGGAGTGGCGGTACGACGCCGACGCGCTGGCCGCCTGGACGCAGGGGCGCACCGGGGTGCCCATCGTGGACGCCGGGATGCGGCAGATGCGCGCCGAGGGCTGGATGCACAACCGGGCCCGGCTGATCACCGGCGGCTACCTGACGAAGGTCCTCGGGTTGGACTGGCGCCCCGGCGTGGCCGTCTTCTTCCGCTGGCTGCTGGACGGGGACGTGGCCAACAACTCCGGCAACTGGCAGTGGGTGGCCGGCACCGGCAACGACAGCCGGCCGTACCGGAGCCTCAACCCGGTCCGGCAGGCCGAACGGTACGACCCGGACGGCGGGTACGTGCGGCGGTGGGTTCCCGAACTGGCGTCGGTGGCGGGGAAGGCGGTGCACCAGCCGTGGCGGCTCCCCGACGACGTACGCCGGAAGCTGGACTATCCGCCGCCGCTGGAGGTGCCCGGCGCCGACCCGGTCTGGATGCGCTGACCGGCACCGAGGGTTGCCGGACCTGCGACGGCCACCGACAGCGTGTACTGACCGTGCGAGTGCCGCTTCCGAGGTCAGAGGCAGGAGTGCAGCACCTCGACCAGCTCGTCCACCCGGTCGTGGTCGGCGAGCCGGGCGGTGGCGTAGGCGAAGGTGTAGCCGCGTTCCGGGTCGGCCCAGGCGCTGCTGCCCCCGATCCCGCCCATGCCCCAGCTTCCGTCCGGCTCCCGCTGCATCCCGAGCGTCCAGCACGCCCGGCGGTCCAGGACCAGGTCCGGGCCGTCGTACTGGACCCGGGTAGCCTCGGCGACCAGCTCCGGGCTGAACAGGCGTACCCCGTCGAGGGTGCCGCCGGCGGCCAGGCCCGCGTAGAGCCGGGCCAGCGCGGACGCCGTGGCGTGCAGGTTGACCGCCGGGACCTGCGCGCCCCGCCAGAGCGGGCTGTTGACCACCGCCAGGTCGAGGCCGCCGGGCGGGTTGTCCAACGCCCGGGCGCGCAGCGACCCCGGCTCACCGAGCATCCGCACCGGCCAGGCCGGATCGCCGTACGACAGGTCGGCGCAGCGCCGCTGGTCCGCCGCCCCGAGGCCGAAGCCCAGGTCGAGGCGCCACGGTCCGGCGATCTCCTCGGCCAGGAACCGCCCCACCGACCGCCCGTCCACCCGCCGGACCAGCTCGCCCACCAGATGCCCGTACGTCCAGGCGTGCTCGCCCGCGACGCTGCCCGGCTCCCATTCGGGGTCGGCGGCGGCCAGGTCGGCGCAGAGCAGGTCCCAGTCGGCGACCGCCTCCGCCGGTCGGGCCACCGGGAAGACCGGCAGCCCGGCCGTGTGGTCGAGCACCCGGCGGACCGTGGCCGGAGTGCGGAACCCCGACCAGTGCGTCGCCACCATGTCGTCCAGGTCGAGCCGGCCCCGGTCGACGAGCATCAGCAGGCAGAGCGCCGCCACCGGCTTGCCGACCGAGTAGACGTTCACCAGCGTGTCCGGCCGCCAGGCTCCGCGGCTGTCGGCGACCAGGTCCACCACGGGGTGACCGTCGTACCAGATGGTCAGGCCGGCGCCGGTCTCCCGGCCGGCGGCCAGCAGCTCGAGGAAGCAGTCGCGGACCGGGTGGAAACGATCGGGCATGGGGTCACCGTAGGCGGTGGAAATGATTACGGGCGCGGGAATTCCGGGTGGTCCGCTGGCCGGCCCCCTGCCGTCGGGGGATGCTGGCGGCATGGCGGAGCCGGAAGTGGTGGACGTGGTCGTGGTCGGGTTGGGCGTCGGCGGCGAGGAGGTGGCCGGGCGACTCGCCGAGGCCGGCCTGACCGTCGTCGGCGTCGAACGGAACCTGGTCGGCGGGGAGTGTCCGTACTGGGGGTGCGTCCCCAGCAAGATGATGATCAGGGCGGCGAACGCCCTGGCCGAGGCGCGGCGGGTCAACGAGCTGGCCGGCTCGGCCCAGGTCCAGGCGGACTGGGCGCCGGTGGCCAGGCGGATCCGCGAGGAGGCCACCGACCACTGGGACGACAAGGTGGCGGTCGACCGGTTCACCGGCAGGGGCGGGCGGTTCGTGCGCGGCTCCGCCCGGCTCGACGGCCCCGGCCGGGTAATGGTCGGCGATCAGGTCTTCCAGGCGCGGCACGGGATCGTGTTCGGCACCGGCACCCGCCCCTCCGTGCCGCCGATCGACGGGCTGGCCGACACGCCGTACTGGACGAACCACCAGGCGATGGAGGTCGAGGAGCTGCCGGAGTCGCTGCTCATCCTCGGCGGCGGGGCGATCGGGCTGGAGCTGGCGCAGGTGTTCGCCCGGTTCGGCGTACAGGTGACCGTGGTGGAGGCGGTGGACCGGGTGCTCGCCTTCGAGGAGCCCGAGTCCACCGAGGTGGTCGCCGCGGCCCTGCGCGCCGACGGGGTGGAGATCCGCGCCGGCGTCAAGGCCGACCGGGTCAGCCACGACGGCTCCACCTTCACCCTGCACGCCGGCGACGACGCCTTCACCGCGGAGCGGCTGCTGGTGGTCACCGGGCGCCGGGCGCACCTGGAAGAGCTGGGCCTGGACACCATCGGTGTGGACGCCGCGCAGCGCTACCTGTCGGTCGACGGGCAGATGCGGGTCACCGACGGCGTCTGGGCCGTCGGCGACGTCACCGGCGAGGGGGCCTTCACCCACATCGCGATGTACCAGGCGGCGATCGTCATCGCCGACGTGCTCGACCGTGCTCGGCACGCCATGGGTGCACCCGACGCCAGCGGCCCCGCCGGCATGGTGGGCGGGGCGATCGGCGCGGCCAGCGCGGTCGGCGGCGCGATGACCACGACCGCCGCCGGCACCATGCCCCGGGCCGACTACCGGGCGCTGCCCCGGGTCACCTTCACCGACCCGGAGATCGGCGCGGTCGGCCTCACCGAGCACCAGGCCCGCCAGCGCGGCATCAACGTGCAGGTCGGTTTCGCCAAGCTCACCTCGTCAGCGCGGGGCTGGATCCACAAGGCCGGCAACGAGGGCTTCATCAAGCTGGTCGCGGACGCCGACCAGGGCGTGCTGGTGGGCGCCACGTCGGCCGGCCCGGCCGGCGGCGAGGTGCTGTCGGCGCTGGTGGTGGCGGTGCACGCGGCGGTGCCGCTGAGCCACCTGCGGCACATGATCTACGCGTACCCGACGTTCCACCGGGCGATCGAGGACGCCCTGCGCGACCTCAGCTGACGCTGCCGTGGCGGCCGGCGCCCCCGGCGAACCGGGCCGCGCCGGCCGCCGCGTCCGTGGCCAGCGACCGCATGCCGTACGCCAGTTCGGTGGCGAGCGCCTCCGGCTCGGGCAGGCCGGCGGTGGCGAGCACGGCGGCGCGGTCGTTGCGCAGGCAGGTCTGCGGATGACGGGCGATCTCGGCGGCCAGCCGCTCGGCCTCCGTCCGCGCCTCACCCGGCGCGACCAGCCGGTTGACCAACCCCATCGCGAACGCCTCCTCGGCGGGCACCGGCCGGCCGGTGAGGATCAGGTCCATCGCCCGGCTCTCCCCGATCAGCCTCGGCAGCCGGACCGTCCCGCCGTCGATCAGCGGTACGCCCCAGCGCCGGCAGAACACCCCGAGCACCGCGTCGGACTCGGCGACCCGCAGGTCGCACCAGAGCGCCAGCTCCAGGCCGCCGGCCACGGCGTACCCGGAGATCGCGGCGACGACCGGCTTGGACAGCGACATCCGGGTCGGGCCCATCGGGCCGTCGCCGTCCGGCTCGACCCGGTTGCCGCTGGGCGTGCCGATCGCCTTGAGGTCGGCTCCCGAGCAGAACGTGCCGCCCGCCCCCCAGAGCACCGCGGCCCGGGCGTCCGGGTCGGCCTCGAAGGCGCGGAACGCGTCGGCGAGGGCCCGCGCGGTGGGACCGTCGACGGCGTTGCGCGACGCCGCCCGGTCGAGGATCACCGTGGTCACCGGTCCGTCGTGCGTGACGTGTACGGCCATCGGCACAGCATGCCGGGCGGCGGCGCCGGCACGCCAGGGGGCGGTCGGCGCCGTCCGGATCACCGGCCGCAGGCGGTGTCCAGCGCCTTGAGGGTCGGGTCCAGGTCAGGCGCCTCGACCTTGATGGCGTCCGGGCCGGTCAGCCGCTTCTCGATCGCGCCGGCCAGGTTCTCCACCGCTCCGCGCAGCTGCGGGTCGGCGGCGCGGGCGGCCTCCTTGCGCAGCCCCGCCGCCATCTCGGTGTAGTGGGCGCGAACCTTGGCGCCGGCCTCCTTGGCGCTGACCGGCTTGTCGATGGCCGCGATGGCGTCGTCCGCCATCCCGACGAAGTGCTCCTTGGCCATTGCGAGGGCGGCGTCGCAGACCTGCTTGCTGTTCGCGGCGACGTCGACCGTCGGGCTGGGCGCGCTGCTCGCCGACGACGCGGCGGCGGGCTTCTTCTCCTCCGTCGGCTGGCAGCCGGCCACGACTCCGGCGGCGACGGCCAGCGTCAGGACCATACGGACGACGCGGGCAGGGTTGGTCATGGTGGTTCCCCCGTGTTGGTGTGCGACCCCGGACGGTCGGATCGGCCCCGGGGTCCCGCCACTGTAGGGGGCGGTAGTCCCGGTGCGCATGCCGGTTACCCCGGTGCGGCCGCTAGCATCGCCGACGGCAACGATCATGCGAGGTGCCCCGCGTGCGCGGGGAGAATCGGGAAGCCGGTGGAAATCCGGCACGGGCCCGCCGCGGTGACCGGGGAGCCACCGTCCACGCGCGAGAAGCGCAGCCACTGGCCGTACGGCTGGGAAGGCGGGCGGCCAGGCGTCGATCCGGGAGTCCGAAGACCGGCCTCGCGTCGACCGCCCGCCCGTCAGGGGTGGGCCTTGCGCAGCGGGAGCCTGCCGTGGACCTCTACACCGCCATCCACCGTCGCCGGGACGTCCGGGCCGAGTTCACCGGGGCGCCGGTGCCGGACGAGACCCTGCACCGCGTCCTGGACGCGGCGCACGCCGCGCCGAGCGTCGGCTACTCGCAGCCGTGGGACTTCGTCCTGGTCCGGGACGCCGCGCTGCGCCGCCGCTTCCACGAGCACGTCCAGACGGAGCGGGACACCTTCGCCGCCACCCTGTCGGGCGAGGCGGCGGCGCGGTTCGCTCGCATCAAGATCGACGGGGTGTTGGAGTCCACCCTGTCGATCGTGGTCACCTACGACCCGTCCCGGGGCGGCCCGGCCGTGCTGGGCCGGCACGCCATCGCCGACGCCGGCCTCTACTCGGTCTGCCTGGCCATCCAGAACCTCTGGCTCGCCGCCACCGCCGAGGGACTCGGCGTCGGCTGGGTCTCCTTCTACCGGGAGCCGATCCTGGCCGACCTGCTGGGCATTCCCGCGGGCATCCGGCCGGTGGCCTGGCTCTGCGTCGGGCCGGTGACGCACCTGGAGGAGGTGCCCGACCTGGCCCGGCACGGCTGGCGGCAGAAGCGCCCGCTGGTCGAGGCGCTGCACAGCGACCGGTGGGCGGGCGGTCGCTGACCTTGGCTACCCCGGGCTGCGCGGTCACCCCGAGGCCCCCGGGGTGCCGTGCGCTACAGACCTGATGACGTGAACGACTCGGGGGCCACCTCGCAGCGTGGGCGACGGCCGCGCCCCGAAGTGGGACGCGGCCGCAGTGGACCTGGGCAACCGTCAGGGGGCCGCGATGAAGTTTCCCGACTGGTCGACGATGATGTGGGTGGAGCCGCTGCTGTTGTTGAACACGGCAACCCGGCCATCGGCGCCGACCTTCACCACGGCCAGGTTCGACGCCGTCTCACCGGCGACGAAGTTGACGTTCGACGCTGTCGGTGCCGCCGCGTCGGCCGGGTGGGCGGTCAGTACGCCTGCGGCGGCCGGCGTGGTGACGGTCAGGTTGAGCACGGCGGCGGTGGCCGGCGGGCACCCGCCGTCGCACCACTCCCACGGCTCGCTGACCGGGGTGAATCGATCAGACTCCCGGGGGCTGAGTGGCTTGGCGACCGACCGGCCTTCCCAGCCGAGTCCGTTGCGGGTGTCGGCCACCCGGGACGGCCACCGCGGCACGAAGCTCTGGTCGGCGCCGGACGCGGCCGATCCGAAGTAGCCAGCGAGATCGGCGACCACGTGGGTGGTTCCCGCGCTGGCGTTACGAATCATGACCCGACCTGCCACGACCGGCACGATCACCAGGTTCGGGATCGTCTGCCCGGTGACGAAGTTCAGGTTCGAGGCCACCGGTACCGGCGAGCCGTCCGGGTAGACCTTCAACACCCCGTTCGCCGTCGGCTTCGTCACCGTCACGTTCAGGATCGCCGCTGTCGCGTCGGCCGGGAGCTTTGCGGACAGGTCGAGTCGGAGGTTGCCGTTGCCGCCGATCGGGCTGCCCGTGCGGGTGTCCAACACCCGGGTCGGCGTGACCGGCTTCAGCCCGGAGCCCAGCCGGCTGTAGAAGCCTTGGAGGTCGGCGACCAGGTGTACCGTTCCGGAGCTGGTGTTGCGGAAGCGGATCCCGCCGGTGTCCATCTGGACCGTGACCAGGTTGGGCACCGTCTCCTTCGCCACGAAGTTGACGTTCGACGCGCCTGGTGCCGAGCCGCGGTCGGGGTATACCGTGACGAAGCCTGCGGCGGTGGGTTGGGTGACCGTCACGTTGAGGACCGCCGAGCTGATCTCGGCCGCCGGCACCCCGCCGATCTGCGGCACCGAAAGCAAGATCTCGGAGTTCGGAGAAACCGGGGTGGTGGTGGTCGTCCCGATCGCGGCCCGGGTGTCCAGCAGACGCGTCGGGGCGACCGGTGTGTAGTGGGCCCCGACGACCGTGCAGAATTGTTGCTCGTAGCCGGGGCTGTACGACCGGAACCGGTTGTCACTGAACCAGGTCCGTACACAGCGGTGGCCCGCTTGGCGGAACGTGTGGTCCAGCGTCCGGGTCTCGGTCACCCGCCAGAACAGGTCGCCGTCGAACTTGTACGCGACCAGGCCGCCCCGACCGTTCACCGGCCACACGTACTCCGGAGCGTTCGTCGCCGTCACGGTCAGGGGATCGCCCCCGGCCTTGCGCCGCAGGCTCCGCTCCCCGCCCCGCCGGTCGCCCTGCACCTCCACCGCGCCACGATCGTGGTAGCCGACGCCGGTGTCGGCTACCTGCGGGTTGTCGGTGCGCGGGTTGTCCAGGAAGTCGGTGGCGGTCACGCCGCGGGCGGTGGCGTCCGCCGAGTCGACCGCCGGCGAGGCGGGGTCGGTCCGGTGCCACCCGAGGTATCCGCCCAACCGTGGGCCGACCATCGGGTCGGCGGCGAGGTCACCCTCGCCCTGCCCACTCGCCTGCTGGAAGGACGGGACGTCCTGATGCGCGGTGCCGTTCCAGGAGTAGAGGGCGCCGCCGGTGATCGGGTCGATCAGGTTGTGGTCGGCCACCGTCCCGTTTACGGACGACGCCGAGACGGCGATCGCGGTGGCGGTTGCTGGCGAGGCGTACGCCTCCCGCGTCATGTTCGTCCGCACGATGTTGTTCTCGATGGACACACCCGGCGACGCGTCGGCCACGATCCCCGCGACGCAGCTGGTCAGCACCGTGTTGTTGACGATCGACGTGCCGGGAGCACCGGCCACCAGCAGACCACCGTAGGTCAGCTGGTTCGACGCCACCGTCGCACCGGCGACCCCATCGTCGATCAGCAGGCTGGGTGCCACTCCGGGCTGGTTGGCCAGCATGCTCCGGACCACCGTGACTCCGCTCGACCCGCCGGTGAGGTGCAGGGCGGCCGGAGCGCGACTCGGCATCGTGGTGATGCCGTCGACGGTCACCCGGTCGGACCCGTCGACCACAAGCGGCGTCATTCGCGCCCCGCCGACCAGACGGAAGCCCTCGATCTCGACGTCGTTGACGCCGGCGACCGTGAACGCCGCGGCGGCGCTGCCCGAACCGTCGACGGTCACGATACCGCCGGGCCCGGTGACGGCCCGGAAGACGATCGGCGCGGCCTCGGTGCCCGAGCGGGTCAGCGTCACCGCCTCGGCGTAGGTGCCGGGCTGCACCAGCACCGTCTGACCAGGCTCTACGACGGCAGCCGCCGCCGAGATCGTGCAGAACGGCGTGATCACGCTGCCGTCCCCGCCGGGGGTGCAAGCCTTGTTACTCACGTACAACTCGCTGGTCGCGGCCGTCGGTACCGACGTCGGCGTAGCGATCGCGGCGGGCGCCGCCGGGCCCACCAAGCCCGCTCCGCCGACCAGCGGCACGACCGCGAGACGCGCCCACGCGCGAATGTCCATGAAGCATCCCCGTGAAGTCGATCATTATCGTGCGGGGAGAGTACCGCGACGGCCACCGATGTGAGCCGCGCCGATCAGCCAGATCCTGTCGTGCGGGTAGCCGACGATGATCCGTCGCTTGACGCCGGCGACCTACAGGGTGTGGGTGACCTCGGGCAGGCCGAGCCAGGACGCCAGCGCCGCCAACTCGGCGTCCACCGCCGCGGTGACGGCCGGGTCGAACGGGACGTCCTGGTGGATCGCGTCCACCCGCAGTGCCCCTGCCCTGTGGTCGGCCGTGGCGTCCACCTTGCCGATCAGTCGGTCGTGGTGCAGCACGGGCAGCGCGAAGTAGCCCCAGCGGCGCTTCGCCTTCGGCAGGTACATCTCCAGGACGTACTCGAAGTCGAAGAGTTCCCGGGCCCGCTTGCGGTCGTGGACCAGCCGGTCGAACGGTGACAGCAGCGCGGTGCGGCCGGTGAACGGCTGGCCGAGGGCGGCCGGGTCGACCCGCCACTCACCCGGGACGCCCTCGACCCGCGCCGGCTCACCGGCCGCACCGACCACCGACGCCCGGGCGATGCCCAGCGAGCGCAACCGCCGCTCGTCGCGTATCGCCCGGGCCTCGTCGGCCGGTACGGCCGTCGTGTCCGGCGGGTAGACCCGCTCGGCCAGGTCCCACCGGCGTTGCCGGCCGACCCGGTCGAAGACGGCGATCTCGCCCCGGGCGGCGAGCAGTTCCAGCAGCTTGGTGACGTTGCGGTTGTTCGTCCAGCCGGTCGACGGCCACGGCACCACGCTGCGGTCCGGCACGTCACGGGAGAGCAGCGGGCCGGAGTCACGCAGCAGGTCGAGCACGAACCGGTGGAACGTGGCGTTCGCCGCCAGCCAGGCGTGCGCCCGTGAGCCCTCGGGCGGCCACGCCGCCATCTCGGCGAGGTGCAACCCGAGATCCGCCATCGGCCACACCATGGCCTGGTGCTCGAACATGGTGCGGTCCCGCCCGACGGCGTGTCGCAGGTGGTCCGGCCGGTACCCGGCGCCCAGCCGCGTCCACGCGACGAGGTCGGCGCTGGGCGCCACGGCGGCCGTCGGATCCAGTTGCAGGAACGTCAACCGGTGCACCACGGTCAGCAGATCCGGCGGCCGGTGCGCGTCCAGCAGTTGGGCGCGCACCGCGATCCGCCGGGCGTCGACCCGGTCGAGCCGATGGTGAGGCATGGGCCGAGGCTAGGCGGCCTCAGAAGTCGTCGTCCAGGCTCACCTCGCCGCCGACCGCCACCTGGTACGCGGACACCCGCCGCTCGAAGAAGTTGGTCAGCTCCTGCACGTCCTGCAACTCCATGAACGGGAAGGGGTTCGTCGATCCGTACGCGGGCGGCAGGCCGAGCCGGGCGAGCCGCGCGTCCGCCACGTACTCCAGGTAGCGGCGCATGTCGGCGGTGTTCATGCCCGGCAGGCCCTCCCCGCAGAGGTCCCGGGCGAAGGCCAGCTCGGCGGTCACCGCCTCGTCCAGCATGGTCCGCACCTGGTCCGCCATCGCCTCGTCGAACAGCGACGGCTCCTCGGCGCGGACGGTGTCGACCACCGAGAAGGCGAACTCCATGTGCATCGATTCGTCGCGGAACACCCAGTTGGTGCCGGTGGCCAGCCCGGAGAGCAGCCCGCGCGAGCGCAGCCAGTAGACGTAGGCGAAGGCGCCGTAGAAGAAGAGCCCCTCCACGCAGGCCGCGAAGCAGATCAGGTTGAGCAGGAACGCCCGCCGCTCCTCCCGGCTCTCCAGCCGGTGCAGGCCGCCGATCGAGTCGATCCAGCGGAAGCAGAACTCCGCCTTGTCGCGGATCGACGGGATGTGCTCGACCGCCGCGAACGCCTTCGCCCGCTCGTTGTGATCGGGCAGGTAGGTGTCGAGCAGGGTCAGGTAGAACTGGACGTGCACCGCCTCCTCGTAGAGCTGGCGGGAGAGGTAGAGGCGGGCCTCGGGCGCGTTGACGTGCTGGTAGAGGTTGAGCACCAGGTTGTTCGCCACGATCGAGTCGCCGGTGGCGAAGAACGCCACCAGGCGGTGGACGAGGTGCCGCTCGCCGGCGGAGAGGGTGGCCAGATCGGGTACGTCGGAGGCCAGATCCACCTCCTCCACCGTCCAGGTGTTGCGGATGGCGGCCCGGAACCGCTCGTAGAAGTCCGGGTAGCGCATCGGTCGCAGGGTCAGGTCCATCCCGGGGTCGAGCAGCATCGTCACTGGCAGGCCTCGCAGATCTCGGGGTTCTCCAGCGAGCAGGCGACCGCGTCGCTCTCGCCGACGGACAGGGTGAGCAGGGCCGGCGCGGCCGGTCGCGGCGACGGCACGGGCGCCGCAGCCGGTGCCGCGGCGACGGTGGTCTGGGCGATCCGGGTCGCCGGACGGGACCGCAGGTAGTAGGTGGTCTTCAGGCCGGCCCGCCAGGCGTAGGCGTACATGGAGGAGAGCCGGCCGATGGTCGGGCTGGCCTGGAACAGGTTGAGCGACTGCGACTGGTCCACGTACGGCGCGCGGGCCGCGGCCAGGTCGATCAGCGCCTTCTGCGGCAGCTCCCACGCGGTGCGGTGCAACGCCTTCAGCTCCGCCGGCAGGTCCAGCTCCTGCACCGAGCCGTCCGCCCGCTTGATCGCGTCCCGGGTCTGCGGCGTCCACCGGCCCAACCGCTTCAGGTCGGCGACCAGGTGCCGGTTGACCTGGAGGAACTCCCCGGAGAGGGTCTCGCGCTTGAAGACGTTGGAGACCAGCGGCTCGACGCACTCGGCGCAGCCGGCGATCGAGGCGATGGTGGCCGTCGGCGCGATCGCCACCAGCAGCGAGTTGCGCAGCCCGTGCCGGGCCACCTTCTCCCGCAGCGCCGCCCACGCCTGCGGCCGGGCCGGTCGGGCGTCCGGCCAGTGGTCCGGGTGCAGCACCCCGCCGGCCGCCCGGGTCAGCGGGTACGCCGGGTGCGCGCCGCGCGCCGCCGCCAGGTCGGCGGAGGCGTCGTACGCGGCCAGGGCGATCTCCTCGGCGATCCGGGTGGACAGGGCCAGCGCCTCCGGCGAGTCGAACGGCAGCCGCAGCGCGGCGAAGACGTCGGCCAGCCCCATCACGCCCAGCCCCAGCGGCCGCCACCGCCGGTGCGCGGTGGCCGCCTGCTCGGTGGGGAACCAGTTGCGGTCGATCGCCCGGTCCAGCGCCCCGACGGCCAGCCGGACCGTCGCGGCGAGCCCAGCGAAGTCCACCCCACCGTCGACGAGGTGGGCGGCCAGGTTGACCGAGCCGAGCGTGCAGACCGCCGTCTCGCCGTCGCTGGTCACCTCCAGGATCTCGGTGCACAGGTTGGAGTGGTGCACCACGCCGCCGCCGGCCCCGACCTGGTTGCAGGTGCGGTTCGCCGCGTCCTTGAAGGTCATCCAGCCGTTGCCGGTCTGCGCGAGGGTGCGCATCATCCGGCCGTACAGGGTGCGGGCCGGCAGCGTCCGGACCGCCTTACCGGCGGCCTCCGCCGCCCGGTACGCGGTGTCGAACTCCGCGCCCCACAGGTCGACCAGTTCCGGCACCTCCTTCGGGTCGAACAGCGACCAGTCGGCGTCCGCCTCGACCCGGCGCATGAACTCGTCCGGCACCCAGTTGGCCAGGTTCAGGTTGTGCGTGCGCCGGGCCTCGTCGCCGGTGTTGTCCTTGAGCTCCAGGAACTCCTCGATGTCGGCGTGCCAGGTGTCCAGGTAGACGCAGGCCGCGCCCTTGCGCCGGCCGCCCTGGTTGACCGCCGCGACGCTGGCGTCGAGGGTGCGCAGCCAGGGCACGATGCCGTTGGACCGGCCGTTGGTGCCCCGGATCAGCGACCCCCGCGAGCGCACCCGGGACCACGAGATGCCGATCCCACCGGCGAACTTCGACAGCTTCGCCACCTGCGTGTAGCGCTCGTAGATCGAGTCCAGCTCGTCGCGGGGCGAGTCGACCAGGAAGCAGGAGGAGAGCTGCTGGTGCCGGGCACCGGCGTTGAACAGCGTCGGCGAGCTGGGCAGGTAGGCCAGCCGGGACATCAGCCGGTACAGCTCGCCCGCCTCGGCGACGGTGTCGGACAGGCCGGTGGCCACCCGCAGCCAGAAGTGCTGGGGCCGTTCCAGCACCGCGCGGGTGCGTGGGTGGCGCAGCAGGTAGCGGTCGTGCAGGGTGCGCAGTCCGAAGTACTCGAAGGCGTCGTCGCCGTCGTGGTCGACCAGGGCGTCGAGGGCGGCGGCGTGCGTCGCGACGAAGCCGGCGAAGCCCGGGTCCAGCAGACCCTCGGCGTACGCGGCGGCGACGCTGTCGCTGAAGCCGACGATGCCCTGGCCGGTGGTCTCGTCGGCGATCCGCCCGGCGAGCAGGCGCGCGGCCAGCCGGGCGTACCCGGGCTCCTCGGCGGTCAGCCCGGCCGCCGCCGCGATGGCCAGCCCGGTCAGCTCGTCGGTGCCGGCCCCGGCGGTGCGCCCCGACTCGACCAGGGCGAGGATCCGCTCCGGGTCGGTGTCGGGCAGGTCGTGGTGGTGCCGGTGCAGCAGGTCCCGCAGTGCCCCGACCGGTGGCGGGGCGATGGTGGATGACGCCGTCACGTGCTCTCCTGGGTGGTCGGTGTGGACCGCGGGAGGGCACGACGGCACGCCGGATCGCCGCCGGTCGGTGTGCCGGCGGTGCTCCGTACGGCTCGACGGCCCTCCCACGAGGCCCCGAGGTGGTACGCGCGCCCGGTGGGCACGCCGTGCTGGCAGGTCTTCGGACTCGCGGGCAGACGCGTCCGGCGCGTTCGCCTACTGGCCGTCGCTTCCCGGGCCCCGTCGGGCCCAGTGCTCGTGACGGCGGTCGTTCCCGCTCACCGCTGCGGGGCAGTCCCGGATTCGCACCGGGTTCCCTGTTCGGCGCGACGCCTGGCCGGCGCCGACGCCTGGCGGACCCCGGAGGGTCGCACCAGCAGTGAAAGTGATCCTAGATGTAGTGGGTCGCAAAAAGCCAACACACCACATGCTGTGGGCGTGTCGCGCCGGTGAGAAAATCTGCGTCGCATACAACCTGGACGGTGGCCGACCGCGTCAGCGGGGTGAATGTTCACGGACGGGGTGGGTGGATGCGGGCGGACCTGGAACAGGAGTACGTCGAGTACGTCACGTCGCGGCTGCCGGCGCTGCGCCGGATCGCCTGCCACCTGACCGGGGACGCGCACCGCGGCGACGACCTGGTCCAGACCGCCGTCACCCGGCTCTACGTCGGCTGGCGGCGGGCCCGCGAGGCGGACAACGTCGACGCGTACGTGCGTACCGTGCTGGTCCGGGTCTTCCTCGACGAGAAGCGCCGGCTCTGGTCCCGAGTCCGCCTGGTCGACACGCCGCCCGAGCCGGCGCCCGCCCCGGCCGGCGACGCGGTGGAGGACCGGGAGGTGCTGCACGCCGCGCTCGCCCAGGTGCCGCCCCGGCAGCGGGCCGTTCTGGTGCTGCGCTTCCTGCACGACCGGCCGGTGGACGAGGTGGCCGCCACCCTCGGCTGCACCGCCGGCACGGTCAAGAGCCAGACCTCGCACGGGTTGGCCAGCCTGCGCCGACTGCTCGGCATGGACACCTATGCGACCACCGGAGAGGGGAAGTGATGGAGGAGAAGCTGCTGGCACCGCTGCGGGACGTGCCGCTCCCGCCGTCCGTCGTGGACCTGCACCGGGCCGTACGCGACGGACGCCGGCAGGTGCGACGGCGGCGGATCGCCGCGACGGCCACCGCCGGGCTCGCGGTGGTCGCGGTCCTGGCCGCCGCCCCGGCGCTGCTCGGCCGGGCGGACCGGTCGCCGCCGGTCACCCCGGCGGCCACGCCGTCCCCGACGGCGACCGCCGCGCCGATGCCCGCGACCGCCCCGGCCACCTTCGACCCCACCGAGCAGTACGCCGAGTTCGGCTGGCTTCCTGCCGGTCTGACCGACCGGTCCGTCCGGACCGGAACCAACCAGTTCGCGCTGATCGCATCGACGCCCGAGACCTCACAGCTGCCCGTCAAGGACGCGCCTGCGGTCGAACTGCGGATCGTTTCTGCCGGCAGGGACATCGCGCTCGGCATCGAACGGGACTTCGCCGTGGCCGCCGGACGGGCGGGCTCCGCCGGGCTGGAGCCGGCCGAGCCGGTCAACGGCCGGACCGCCCGGTGGAACGCCAACGCCACTGTCGAGCCCCGGTCCGCCGCGCTGCGCTGGGAGTACGCCCCGGGCGCCTGGGCCGAGGTGATCGTGCGGTACCTGCCGGAGAGCGCCGGCGACCCGCGCGCCGCCGCCCGGCGGATCGCCCTCGACGTCCGCTACGCCGTGGACCGGCCGATCCGGCTGCCGGTGCGGTTCGACGCGCCGCCCGCCGGCCTGAAGCCGATGGCGTATGTGGTCAGCGTGCGGTCGAGCGGGAGTTGGGACGTCGAGCTGTCCTACGGCGCGGGCAAGCGGACGAAGTACGGGGACTGGCCGCTGGCCGTGCTGATCCTGCCCCGCAAATCGGTGAGCGGCGACCACGGCGGCGTGATCGGCGACCCCACCTCCCGGATCGACGGCCACCCCGCCCGCCGGAGTTCCTCGCTGGATGGCGGCGCGACCCTGCAGGTCTACGGGGTCCAGGGCCTCTACCTGGAAATGAGCGCGCACGACCGGGCGACCCTGCGCCGGCTCGGCGGAAACCTGGACGGCCTGTTCCGCAGCGCCACCCTTCAGCCAAAGGTGGCGGACTGGCGGTGAGTGGACCGGGCGGCGGAATTCGTCCCCGCCGCCCGGTTTGCGACCGCTTCTGCCGGGAAGTCGGGGAAGGTGCGAGCGCTGATGAACAAGATCGAGCAGAACGCCGCGCTGGACCCGGTCGGTGACCGGCTTCAGCGGGCCGTCCAGTCGACGCTGCGCGGGCAGCGGGTCCGCGACCTGCTGCACGGGGTCTGGCTGGGCCATCCGCTGCACCCGGCGATGGTGCAGGTGCCGGTCGGCGCGTGGATCAGCGCCGCCGTGCTGGACCTGCTGCCCAGTCAGCGCCGGGCGGCCACCACCCTGGTCGGGCTCGGTACGGTGAGCGCCCTCCCGGCCGCCGTCGCCGGGCTGAACGACTGGGCCGCCCTGGCCCGGGACCAGCGCCGGGTCGGGCTGGTGCACGCCGCCTCCAACTCGGTCGCGCTGGTGTTCTACGCCAGCTCGCTCGCCGCCCGGCTGCGCGGCCGGCACGGCATGGGGCGGGTGCTGGCGTACCTGGGGTTGAGCGCGGCCAGCACCGGGGCGTACATCGGCGGGCACCTGGCGTACAAGCAGGGAGCGCAGGTCAGCCAGAGCATCTCCGAGCTGCACCGGATGCCGGACGAGTGGAAGCCGATCGCCGACCTGGCCACGCTGCCGCAGCGCGAGCTGATCACCCGCGAGGTGGACGACGTCTCGGTGATCCTCTACCGGCACGGCGACGACGTCACCGTGATGCTGGAACGTTGCCCGCACCAGAGCGGCCCGCTCGGCGAGGGTGACGTGCAGGTGATCGACGGCCACACCTGCGTGGTCTGCCCCTGGCACGGCTCCGCGTTCCGGCTCAACGGCGGCGAGGTCGTACACGGCCCGGCCGCCAACGACCAGCAAATCCTGCCGACCCGGGTGGTCGACGGAATCCTCCAGACCAAGCTGCCCTGAGGATATTCGGGTCGTGCTGAGCCGCCGGTCACGGCGGTCACGCCCCGGTCAACCGGGCCAGCGTCTCTGCCGCCACCCGGCGCAGGGTCTCCTCGTCCGAACCGCCGACCTGGGCCCGCAGGTCCGGGTCGGCGACGAACGCGTCCACCTCGCTGAACAACCACTCCAGCGGTCGCGCCACCGCCGCGCCGTGAGGGTCGTACTTGAACAGGTTCAGGTAGGCGACCTCGAACTCCGGGGCGGTCAGCGGGTACACCGTGGGGGAGAGTGCGCTGGCCTCCCACCATGCGTCAGCCGCCGCCACCCAGTCTCCGATCGCTCTCGACGTACAGTGCTCCGGCCTTGATCAGTCGCGGCGGTGCCGAGCGCGGGAGGCCGCGGCGGCCCGGGCCGGGCGGCGGCGCAGCCCGAGCACCGCGCCGATCTGCGCGCCGACGATGCTGGCCACGGCGAGCACCGCGGAGACCGCCAGCGGCCGGTTCATCCGGTCGTCGTCGGTGGCCCGCGACGCCCCGGCCGCCATCGCCGGCGGTGCCCCCGCCGGCCGCTCCACCTGCGGCGGCATCGTCTGCGGCGCCGGTTGCCCGGGCTTCGCGTCGGTCCCGCCCGGTCCCAGCTGACCGCCCGGCGTGCCCGGTCCCGCCTGCTCGTCCGGGACCGGTGTGCTGCGCGGCGGCTCCTTCGGGGAGGCGGCCGGCGGATGCGGCGACGGCTTGCGCGGCGTCGACGGGCCCGCCACCAGCCGGCCGGTCGCGTGCTTGCGCGCTCCGTCGTCCTCGGCCCGCGCCGGCAGCTTGATGAGCTGCCCCGGCCGGATCCGGTCGGCGTCCTGCAGCCGGTTGAGCCGGGCCACCTCCCGGTAGTGGTCGAAGTCGTCCAGGTAGCGTTCCGCCACCTCGCCGAGGTAGTCGCCCTTGGCCACCCGGTAGACCGGCGGGGCCGGCTGCGATCGGACCGCCTCGGCGCCGGCGCCCTCCGGCACCGCCCCGGTCGACCCGACGTGCGGCGCCGCGAAGACGCCCGTCGTCGGCGGCAGCGCCGCGGCCGCCGTCGCGGGGTGTCCGGTGGCCGTGGTCGCCGGGTAGCTCATGGCCGCCGCGGCGCTGGCCGCCGGGCTCGCCGCGATGATCAGTGCGACCGACCCGACCAGCGCCGCCGCCGCCCGTTGCTGCCGGCTCATCCCGGGCAGCCGGGGCGCCGGCCGCCGGGTCGCCTGCGCCGCCAGCTCCACCAGCACGGAGAAGGCGAAGGTCGCCCAACCGAACCAGCCGAGTACCGCCAGCGCCCGCAGGAACAGCCGGCCGTCGTCCCGGCTGGTCAGTGCCGTGCCCACCTCCGACAGGGTGGGCAGGTGGTCGGGCAGCGGATTGCCGGCGAAGGCGAGCAGCGCCACCGGCGCGCCCACCAGCAACGCGACCAGTACGACCAGCGAACCGAAGCCGGTGAGCAATTGGCCGGTGCGCCGAACGGCGGAGCCACGCGATGCGGTCATGGCGGCCTTCCCTTCCTACGGTGCCTCGGTGAGGGCCCGCGCGGTGGCCTCACCCGAGACGGTGACGGTGTCGTCCATGCCGAAGAGGCCGAGCATGTGCCGGCGGTAGGTGACGGTGACGCGTACCCGGATCTGCTTCTCGCCGTCGACGACGGGGAAGCTCACCGAGTGCCCGGTCGCGCCCGCCGCCGACAGGTAGTCGCGCACCGCCGCCCGGGCGTCGGACTCGTCGATCTCCTTCGGGCCGCCCTCGATGGCGCGGGCCCGGTCGACGGCCTGGCCGCCGCTGCGGGCCGCCTCGGCGGCGAGGTTGTCGGCCCGTTGCAGCGAGCGGAGCTGCCCGGCGCCGTCGTACGCGACGCCGATGACCGCGAGCACGCCGGTCATCGCGACGGCCAGGAACAGGCTGACCCGCCCCTCGTCGCGGCCCGTCATCCCCGGCTCCGGTAGCGGTCCAGCGGGGAGGTGAAGGTCGCCGAGGCGGTGGTGCGCAGCGGCATCCCGGGCAGCGCCGGCAGCCGCAGGTCGCGGTGCGACACCACACAGGTCACCGAGACCGTCACGCTGGCCGGCTGCCCGGCGGGACTGCGGTACGCCGCGTCGAAGCTGGTCGACCGGCCGCGCACCGAGCCGCTGAAGGTCATCCGGGGCGCGCCGGTGCAGTTCAGGCGCCGCCAGTCGAGCTGGCGGCGGGCCGCGTCGCGGGCGGCGTCGCGGGCGGTGCCGGCGTCCCGGGAGATCGAGGCGGCCCGGGCGGCGTCGTGCGCGGCCGCCTCCACCGCCTCGTCGGCGATCGCGGTCCGCCCGGTCACCCCGGCCAGCACGATCAGCGCGATGAAGGCCGGGGCGAGCACGGCCACCTCGATGGAGACCGAGCCCCGGGCGCGGCCGTCCGCGGCGGCGCTCACGGGGTGGTCCAGCGTTCGACGGTGCCGTGCGCGGTCTGCCGCACCCGGAAGCTGACGCCCGGGATGACCGACAGGGACCGGCCGGTGACCGTGCAGGTGACCTCTGTGGGCCCGGTGACCTCGGTGGGCCCGGTGACGCAGGTCGGCCCGGGGCTGTCCCAGCCGACGAGCCAGTCACCGGCGGCGCCGAGGAACCGGGTGGCCCGGGCCTCGCCCGCCCCGGGCGGCGCCTGGAGCACGCGCTGCGCGTTCACCCCGCTCTGCGCGGCGTTCAGCGCGGTGGACCGGGCCACGAACCAGGCGGCGACCTGCACCGAGGCGAAGAGCAGCACCAGCACCGCCGGCATGACGACGGCCAGCTCGACCGGGTTCGCGCCCCGGTCCGTACCCCCGGCGGTAAGCCGTCGCCGCACGCCCCGCACTGCGCGCGGCATGACACCACCGACCGCCCCGCTGCGGGCGGCACGGCCGGACCGGGTTGCCTGGTCAGGCTGTGCGGCATGGCCGGACCGCATCGTGTGGCCGGGCCCGGCGGTGTCGGGGGCCGGGACGGTGTGCCCGGGCCGGGTTGCCGGCCCCGGCTGAGGGCGGCCGGACGCGCCCCGGGGCCGGGCGGTGGGGGCCGCCCGGCCGGTTCGGGGTGCGTCCGGCCAGCTCATCGGAGGGGTCACGGCGCCGTCGGGACGCGGTTCATCCAGTTGGTGGCCCGCGTCATCACCAGCGCGGTGACCGCGAGGGCCGCCGCGACCAGACCGAAGATGATCACCGCGGTCGGCACCGGGCTGTCGCCCCGGTCCCCCTCGCGGCGCAGTTCCGCCAACCGTGCGGCCAGCGTGACGTGCAGGTAGGTGATCAGTTGCATGACGTGCTCCTTGTCGGGGTGGCGAGCTACAGGCGGGCGACGAAGGGGTAGAGCATGAAACCGAGCAGGACGAAGACCAGCAGCGATCCGGGGATGTCCAGCCGGCTGGTCACCCCCTCGGCGCGGGTCAGGTTGTCGGTGCGGATCTGGTCCCGCAGGGAGTCGGCGCGGCTGCGCAGGGTCTCGTGGACCTGCGCGCCCTCGCTGCCGGAGGAGCGCATGATCGCCCCGACGTCGCCCAGCTCCGGGATGCCGATCCGCTCGGCCAGTTCCTGGAGCTCGTCCCAGGGCGAGTGCATCTGCATCTGCGCGATCCGCAGCGACTCGCGGATCCGGTCGAACACCCAGCCGTCGCAGACCGCCGCCGCCCGCTCCAGCGACTGCACCGGGCCGTGCGCCGCCGACAGCTGCAACGCCACCAGGTCCAGGTAGGTGCAGACGGCCGCGCGGAACTCGTCGCGCGCGGCGTCCGCCCTCGCCAGCACCGCGCGATGGGCGAGCAGCCCGCAGACCAGGGCCATCCCTACGCTGCCCAGCACCGGTACGACCACCGGCAGCCGCACCCCGCCCAGAAAGAGCACCGCCCCCAGCACGGTCGGGGTGGCCAGCCCGATCAGGGCGGAGACCAGCACGGAGAGGGCGTACTGCTCCGGGGTCTTGTCGATCAGCGCGAGCTGTCGGTGCGGCGGGCTCAGCCAGCGGGAGAACCCGCCCAGCCAGTCCGGGCCCCGGCTCGCAGCGACGGTGCCCGGCGGCTGGTGCAACCGGCGCAGCGCGGGGGCGAGCGCAGGGGAGGCCGGCAACGCCTCCCGGACCACCAGGAACAGGCCCAGCCCCACCGTGGCCCCGCCGAGCACGGCGATCGCGAGCTGCCAGTTGACGATCACGCGATCGCCTCCTCCGGGTCGGGAGCGGGGAGGAAGCGGGCCGGCGGCGGGGGCTGGCTCATCGACCGCACCCAGACCAGCAGCCCGACGAAGGCCGCGCCGAGCACCGCCATCACCAGCTGCCCGAAGACGGTGCCGTACGGGCGGACGTACTCGGTGTTCAACAGCCCGTACGCCAGCACGGCCAGGGTCATCCCGGTGAGGAAGCGGACCGCGAACCGGGGCTGGGTGCGCTTGGCCTCCACCTCGCGCCGGGTGCCCACCTCGGCGGCGGCGGCCGAGGCGATCGAGCCGAGCACGTCGCCGAGGCGCTCACCCCGGTCGGTCAGGTGCAGGATCAGCGCGGCCACCACCTGGTCGCAGACCGGGTCGCCGATCTCGTCGGCGAAGGCCAGCAGGGCGGTACGGGCCGTCCAGCCGGCCTGAAGGCGGGCGGCGAGCAGCCGTACCTCCTCCTGGATCTCCTCCGGGACGGTGGCGATGGTGCCGATGATGGCCTGCTGGAGGCCCTGCCCGGTGGCGGAGACGTCCTTCAGCCGGCGGGTCCACTCGCCGACCGCCTCGATCCGGGCGATCGCCCGCTCCTCGGCCCGGCCCACCGAGAACAACCAGGGCACGCCCGGCACGGCCACCGCCACGATCAGCCCCACCACCGGCAGCCCGGTGAGCAGGAAGGCCAGCGCGCCGGCCGCCACCGCCACGGCCAGCCGGAGCTGGTGCGTCCGCTGCTCGCGGCGGCCCGCGCCCGAGCCCAGCCAGAGCCGGCGCAGCCCGCGCCCGGCCCCGGGCGCCGAGCGGGCGGGCGCCCGGGTGCCGACCAGCGCCACCACGGCCAGCACCAGCCCGGCGACGCAGGCCGCCCCGGAGACGACGGCGATCAACTCGATGTTGGTCACGGGACCGTCTCCGTTCGCGACTGCGGGGCTCGCAACCCCGGCTCGCTCCTCGCGCTCACCGGACCGTCTCCGTTCGTGACTGCGGGGCTCGCAACCCCGGCTCACTCCTCGCGCTCACCGGACCGTCTCCGTTCGCACCGGTCCGGTGCCCGCGCTCACCGGCGCACCGCCGGGCCGAGACGGCTGTGCCGGGGACGGCGCCACGCGCCGGCGCCGGCCTCGATGAAGCGGGTCAGCAGCCGGGCGTCGTAGCCGACCCGCAGCAACTGGTCGCGGATGCGCTCCGGCAGGTGGCGGGGGACGGCCCGGCCGTCCGGCCCGGGACCGAAGACGGTGGTGGTGACGATCCGGTTGCCCTCGCCGACCCCGATCACCTCCTCCACGTGGGAGACGAACCGGTGCTTGCGCCCGCCGATCGCGGTCTCGTCCTCGACGGTCACGTAGACGATCAGGTCGAGGGCGTTGCCGGCCATCCGGCGGGCCTGGTCGACCGTCATCTCCCGGCCGTGGGCCAGCGCCAGCTCGATAATCCGTTCGCTCACCCCGGCCGGGGTACGGGCGTGGATGGTGCACATCGAGCCGCGGCTGGTCGTCATCGCCTGGAGCATCGGCACGATCTCCCGGGACCGGACCTCGCCGACGATGATCCGTAGCACGCCCATCCGCAGCGACACCGGGATCAGATCGGCGATGCTCACCTCGCCGGCCGGCCGCCCGTCCATGCCGCGCTCGCCGTGCCCCTCGCGGGACTCGAAGCTCATCACCGCCCGGTGCTTGCGGCCCCGGCGGGCCGGCAGCAGCTCCCGGCTCTCCTCCAGCAGCACGTACGGCTCGTCGGGCGGGATCTCGTCCATCAGCGCCCGGATGACCGTGGTCTTCCCCGCCCCCGCCAGCCCGGCGACCATGATGTTGAGCCCGGCCCGCATGGACGCGCGGAGGAAGTCGCGCAGCAGCGGGTCGATCATCTCGTCCAGGTCGGGGCGCGCGCCGGAGATCTCCTCCAGGCTCACCTCCAGCGTGTTGTGCTTCCGGATCACCGCGTACGGGCGGTGGCTGACCAGGAACACCGCCGCGAGCCGGCTGCCGTCGGGCAGTTGCAGGTCCAGCGTCGGCTTGGACGTCGACAGGGACCGCTCGGTCGCGCCGGCCCGGCGGGCGGCCGCCTGGAGGATCTCCACCAGCTCGTCGTCGCTGTCGGCGATCGGCTCGACCCAGTCGACGCCGCCGCCGTGCCGGGTGATGCGCACCTGGTCGCAGCCGAGGATGTGCACCTCCTCGATGGTGTCGTCGACCAGCAGCGTCTGGAGCCGGCCCAGCCCGACCAGCTCGGCGGTGACCTGGTCGAGCAGGATCCGCTCCTCGTCGGCGGCCATCGGGGTGCCGGCCCGGCGCACCGAGTCGGCGTACCCGGAGACCACGGCGACCGCGAGCCGGGCCCGCTCGACCTCCTCGGCGTTCGCGTCGAACTCCCGGCCGCGCTGCCACTGGGTGAGCCGTTCGCTCAGCTCCCGGCGCAGCTCGCGGACCACCGCGAAGTCCACCCGCGGTCGCGGCGGCGGGGCGGGCGCGGGCGGCGCGACCGGTGGCGCCGGGTGGTGGTGCCGGCCGTTGACCGGGGGCAGCGGCGGCATCGTGGAGGTCGCCCCGGGCTGCTGGCGCGGGTCGTGGGAGACCGGCTCAAACCGCATGACGCGCCTCCCCGGGCTGCTCACACCACATCCGGCACCTCCTGGGCGGCGGGCCAGGCGAGGCGGGCCCGGCGGCGGTCCAGCAGCGCCCGGACCGGCACCTCCAGCCCGCCGGCCGCGCGCATCAACGGCCGCCCGGCGCGTACGGTGCCGCCGAGGCTGAGCACCTCGGCGGTACGCGGGTCGGCCGGCATCGTGGCGATCACCGGCACCCGGAGCGCCTTGCTGATCTCGCCCTTGCCGTGGCCGTCGCCGACCACCAGCAGCCGCAGCGTGCCCGGGGGCACCCGGTGCTCGGTGAAGTCCCGCTCGATCGCCCGGATCATCGAGCGGGTGGCGGAGAGGTCGGGCAGCTGCGCCCGGGTGACCAGCAGCACCACCGCCGCGGCGCGCAGGATCGGCCACGGTGGACCGGGCACCTGGAGCCGCCCGCAGTCGACGATCACGTCGTACGGGGGCTGGCCCTTGTCCAGGTTGCCGAAGAAGTCGGCGAAGCGCTGCCAGAGCGGGGTGACGCTGCCCGCCTGGGCCGGGTCGACGACGCCCGGCAGCAGCAGCCGTTCCCGCCGCGGCGCGTCGAGGTCGACCAACTGCGACCAGAAGGCCGTCTCCAGGTTGCCGTCGCGCAGCTCCCCGACGGCCAGTTCGCCGATGCCCCGGGGCCCGTCCAGCGCGCCGCCGAGGTAGCCGGCGAGGATCGTGCCGCCGGCCGGGTCGCACTCGGCGAGCACCAGCCGCCGGTGCCAGCTCAGCGCGCAGGCCAGCGCGGAGGTGGTGACCCCGGGCGAGCCCTTCGCCGAGACCAGCGCGATGATCGCCATGGTCAGGCCGCCTCGACCAGGACCAGGGCGATCCGCTCCTGGGCGGCCAGCACCACCACGGCCGGCACGTCCCGGACGGGCAGCGCCACGTAGACCACCACGTCGTCGTTCTCCGGGGTGGCCGTGTCGATCACCGTGCCGGTGAACCGGGTGCTCGGCGCCGCGCTGTCGTCGTTGTCGGCGGGCGTGCTGACCAGCAGCACCTTGTCGCCGGGATGGAGCTTGCGGGCGGGCACCTGGCTCTGCTTCAGGCCGAGCGCGATCTGCTGCTGCCCCTCGGCGAGCAGCGGGGCGTCGGTGAGCTGCCCCATGGTCAGCAGCGTGCCGGGGGTGAGCGACACCGCCGCCCGCTTCCCGACCACCTCGTCGAGCTTGCCGGCCGGCACCGGGGACAACCCGGCCCCGCCGGAGACCTGCACGCTGACCAGGTCGTCGGCGCTGAGCGTCCGGCCGACCTCGACCGGACGGGCGACGGCCAGGTAGCTGCCGGTGGCCCGGACCGAGGTGACCGCGAAGGCCGCGCCGAGGCCACCCAACGCGATCAGCAGCACCGCCAGCCCGAGCAGGCCGGGGCGGGTCCGGCGCTGGCGGAGCACCTTCGGCGGGGCGACCGGCGCGTCGACCGGGGTGCCGTTGCGGGTGACCAGGCTCATCGGGTAACCACCTGAAGCTCGTCGATCTCGATCGGAATCGTCCCGCTGGTCCGGGTCTGGGCGATCACGCCGCTCTCACCGCCGCCGCGCCAGGACACCGACCAGTACGTGGTCGCGCTGACGTAGTAGGTGTCGGCCTTCGGGTAGCCGGAGTCGTAGCCGCAGTCCGGCGAGGTCTTCCCGGCGCGGGGCCCCTTCGGGTCGTACGGGGTGCCCTCGTCGGCGCAGGTGATCTTGACGCCGTTGCCCATGGTCCAGACGATCCGGTCGACCTTGGCGGTGATGTCCACCCGCAGGCCGCGGTCGGAGTCCCAGGCGTCGATCGGGCCGAAGTAGTTCTGCCCGGGGCTCGCCCACATCCAGACCGGCAGGCCGACCAGGCCGGGGCCGGTGTTGCGGCGGGGCGCCACCGCGATCCGGGGCGGCAGCAGCGAGATCGACGCCAGCACTCGCCGGGCCAGCTCCTCCGGGTCGGGCGGGGTGCCGTACCCGGGCGGCGGCGCGTCGCGCAGCTCCTCGTGCTGATCGCCCAGGTCACCGCCGTTGCAGGTGACCAGGTACCACTGCTTGCCCTCGGGGGTGCCGGCCGGTTGCGGCTCCTCGAGCTTGTAGTAGCAGCCGTCGGCGTTGTTGAACCAGCCGAGGAACTCGTTGTAGCAGGGCAGCGGCTTGCCGTTCCACTGGCACTTCGGGGCGGAGCCGCCCCCGGTGTCCCCGCCGGTGTCGCCGCCGCCGCCCGGGTCGCCGGGGGTGCCGGGGTCGTCGTCCCAGATGCTGCAGTCGTTCTGTCCGGGCGGGCACTGCGGCCCCGGCGCCTCGGCGGCTGCCGGCGCGGCGGCCGGCACCGGCGCGGCGAGCGCGACGAGCAGGGCCAGCAGCGTTGTGGCGAGCAGCCGGCGGGGCGTCCCGGCCCGGTCTCCGCGGGCCGGGACGCGCCCTCCTCCCCAGGTCAGCACGGCTGGTCCTCGTGGGCGGCGCCGGAGCTGATCAGCCAGCGGCCGTCCGGGTACCGGGTGGCGGTCGCGGTGGCCAGGTGGCGGCCACCGCCGGAGCCGGGCACCACCCGCCGGTCCTTGGCGTACACCAGCCGGTAGCCGGTGGCGTCCAGACAGTCCTGGATCTCCACGGTCTGCGGGACGGTGCCCAGGCTGACCGAGGTCACCGTCGGGTCGGAGCGCAACGTGCCGGTGCGGACCGCGCCGTGCGTTCGCGCCTGGCCGATCGCCACCCGAACCCGGGTGAGCAGCGGATCAGCGAGGAAGCGGGGGAGTGCGGGATGCCGGGGATTGCTCTCGCGGCTCGCCTCGCGGGACGCGGTGAGATATCCGGCGTAGGCGGCGAGCGCGGCCTTGGCCGCGGCCCGTTCCTCCTCGGCCGAGTGCCGGGGCTGGGCGGCGGTCTTGCGGGCGGCCGGTCCGGCGGTCGTCTCCGCGCCGCCGCAGCCGGCGGTCGACCCGACCACCGTGGCGACGACCAGGCAGGTTGTCCATCGGCGGGGATGCCGTGTACGCAACGCCGTGCCCTCCTCGGTGCCGCCCGGCGGACCGTTTCCGGCGGCCTCCGGGCATGCGCCAGCGCGTCCGGATGATGCCGTCCGGACCTCGATTCACGCTGTCACATTTACCTGTGCGGATCTCTTAAGGAATGGTGGAGCCTGATGTCTCGGGTGGCCTCCGACGCTGTTGACGGGGGTTGCGCCGTACCCAAGGGGCGAGCATAGGCTCACGTCCGCCGATGCAACAGAGGCAATTCGATCGAACACTCTTGGTGATGATCGGAGGTGATCAGGGGTGGATGACGGTGAGCCCGGCGCGCCGGGACGGGTTGCCGCGCCCGGTCGGGGCGAGGGTGCCGCCGGTCGGCCGGATCCGGTCGCCGAGCCGACAATGCGACCAGAGGATATGGCACCTGTCGATGCGTCTCGCCCGATCCGTCCCCGGGTCGAGAAATCCGCGCCGGGGGATTCCCGCGAATGTGGGAACCCGGTGGAGGCGGCTGATCCGTGCCCGCCGCAGGCCCCGGATCGTCACCCGACCAGGGACCGAGAATCACTCTCCGTACGGGCCTTCGCCGCCCTGGCCGTGACCCCGGTGCTGCGGCTCGCCGTCGCCCGGCACGCCGTACCGCCGGGTTCGCCGGACCGGGCGGGCTGCGACGGCTGCGGGGAACCGATCGGGCTGGGCCGCCCGGGGCTCGGTCCGGCGGCCCGGTGCCCGGCCTGCGGGGCGCGGGTCGGCGCGCCGCCGGGCAGCGTCGAACTGGCCGTCCTCGCGGCCCTGACGGTGCTGGTGCTGGCCGACGCGACGCTCGCCGAGCGGGCCGCGCTCGCCTGGTGGCTCGGCTGGGCGGTGCCGCTGGCGCTGGTGGACCTGGCCGTGCACCGGCTGCCCGACCGGCTCACCTGGCCGGCCGCGGCGGGCACGGCCGCGCTGCTCGCGGTGGCCGCGCTGACCGGCCCCGGGCCGACCCCGTGGCTGCGTGCCCTCACCGCCGGGGCGGCCCTCGGGCTGGCCTTCGCGCTGACCACGCTGCTGCTCGGCCGGCGCGGCTTCGGCCTCGGCGACGCGAAACTGGCGCTGAGCGTGGGCATGCTGCTCGGCTGGTACGGCTGGCCGGTGCTGGTCGCCGGGCTGCTGCTCACCTTCGCCCTCTCGGCGGTGGTGAGCCTCGCGCTGCTGCTGGCCCGCCGGGTCAGCTGGTCGAGCCACCTCCCCTTCGGCCCCTTCCTGATCCTCGGCACCTGCCTCGCCCTCCTCCTCCCCACCTGACCCACCCATCCGCGCCCCTCCCCGGCCCCCGCCGGCCTGCCGCAGACCCTCGGTGATCAAGAGGTTTGCGTCAGAGAGAGCCCTTTCCCGAGACGCAAACTTCTTGATCAGCGGAGTGACTGACCCCGGCCGGGACGCGATCAGGGGCGGTCGGCGGTGGCGGGGAGGCGGTCCGAGCCGGTGCGGTGGCGGGCCAGCAGGTCGGCGACGGGGCGGGCGGCCAGTGCGGTGCCGGCCAGCGTCACCAGGGCGCCCAGCGCCAGGCCGGCGGCCACGTCGTGCGGGTAGTGCACGCCGACGAAGACCCGCGACAGCGCGGCGAGCAGCGCCAGCGGGACGGCGACCAGCCCGAGGCGGCGGGAGAGCAGCAGGGTGGCCGCGGCGAGCGCGCCCGCGATGGTGGCGTGGTTGCTCGGGAAGGACCAGTCACCGACCGGCGGGCAGTGCCCCGCCACCACCCTGGCGACCGTCCGGCAGGGCCGGTCCTGGTCGAAGAGGAGCTTCAACGCCTCGCTGCACCCGTACGCGAGGACCACGGTGACCGGCGCGACCAGCGCGACCGCCCGCGGCCACGGCTGACCGCGCAGCAGCCGGGGCGCGGCGGCCAGCAGGAACAGCGCACCGAGCAGCAGGATCGCCCCCTCGGTGAAGTGCACCGCGAACCACTGCACCGGTGCCGGGGAAGAGTCCGCGACGTCGGCGATGTCGCGGTACCAGCCCTCGCTGATGTCGGGAACATCCGTCATGCCCGTCTGCATCGTGCCTCACCTCACCAAATGTTCATACCCCGTTTACCTGCGACGAACGGTACGAATCACGGAGGCGGCCGACATCGTGCGATGGTGAGGGTTTGACCCTGACCTTCGTCTCAGCGAGTTCACAGCGGCGGGCGGATTGGCCGGCCGCCGACCAGGGGTAACGACAGTTGCGTGCGTAGTGACGAGAACTGGCTGATCCGGCGGACCGCGGACGACAGCGACCGACTCGGCGAGACCGAGTCGGTCTTCGCGCTCAGCAACGGCTGGGTGGGCTGGCGCGGCACCCTGGACGAGGGCGAGCCGTACGGCATGCCCGGCAGCTACCTCAACGGCTTCCACGAGCAGCGCGAACTCAGCTACCCGGAGGACGGGTACGGCTTCCCGAAGCGCAGCGACACCGTGGTCAGCGCGCCCAACGCCGCCCTCGTCCGGCTCTGGGTGGGCGACGAGGCGCTGGACCTGCGCACCGGCACCCTGCGCGGGCACGAGCGGGTGCTCGACCTGCGCGCCGGCGTGGTGCACCGGGAGACCGAGTGGGTCTCCCCGGGCGGGCACGGCGTCCGCATCCGCAGCACCCGCCTGGTGTCGCTGCCCCGGCACCCGATCGCCGCCGTCCGCTACGAGGTGGAGCCGCTGGACGACGCACCGGTCGAGCTCCGGGTCTGCTCGGACGTGCAGGCCAACGAGCGGGTGCCCGAGCGCGCCGACGACCCCCGGGCCGCCTCGGTCGTCCACGACCCGCTGGACGCCGAGGCGCACCGCTGCGACGGCGGCTCGGGCGTGCTGGTGCACCGCACCGACCGCAGCGCCCAGCGGGTCGCGGTCGCGGTGACCCACGAGACGGAACTGCCCGAGGGCTTCACCGTCTCCGACGACTGCACCCCCGACCGCCTGCGGCTCTGCGTCGAGGGGCGGCTGCGTCCCGGCCAGCGACTGCGGATCACCAAGTACGCCGCGTACGAGTGCACGCCGGTCGACGGGGTGCCGCCGGGCGAGCTGGCCGACCTGGTCGCCGGCGAGGCCGACGCCGCCCGGGAGCACGGCTTCGACGCCCTCCTCGCCGACCAGCGGACCGCCCTCGACGTGCGCTGGCAGACCGCCGACGTGCAACTCGACGGCGACCCCGAACTCCAGCAGGCCATCCGGTTCGCCGTCTTCCACCTGCTCCAGGCCGGCCGGGCCGACGGTGACCGGACCATCCCGGCGAAGGGGCTGACCGGCAACGGCTACGACGGGCACGTCCTGTGGGACACCGAGGGCTACGTGCTGCCGGTGCTGACGTACCTGATGCCGGAGGTGACCCGGTCGGCGCTGCGCTGGCGGCACGCCCACCTGCCCGAGGCCCGGGAACGCGCTGCCGAGCTGCGGCTGCCCGGCGCCACCTTCCCCTGGCGGACCATCAGCGGCCGGGAGTGCTCCGGCTACTGGCCGGCGGGCACCGCCGCCCTGCACGTCAACGCCGACATCGCCGACGCGGTGCTGCGCCACGTCGGCGCCACCGGCGACGAGGAGCTGCTCGCCGAGGTCGGGGTGGAGCTGCTGGTCGAGACGGCCTGGCTCTGGCACGGCTTCGGGCACTGGTCGGACGAGGGCGCCTTCCACATCACCGGCGTCACCGGCCCGGACGAGTACGCCGCCCTGGTCGACGACAACCTCTTCACCAACCTGATGGCCCGGCGCAACCTGCGGGGCGCCGCCGACGCCGCCGAGCGGCACCCCGCCCGCGCCGGGGAGCTGGGCGTCACGCCGGCCGAGATCGCCGGCTGGCGGGCCGCCGCCGACGCGATCCACGTCCCGTACGACCGCAAGCGCGGCGTGCACCAGCAGGCGGCCGGCTTCACCGAGCAGCCCGAGTGGGACTTCGACGCGATGACCGAGGACGACTACCCGCTGCTGCTGCACTTCCCCTACCTGGAGCTCTACCGCAAGCAGGTGGTCAAGCAGGCCGACCTGGTGCTGGCCATGCAGCGCTGCCCCGACGAGTTCACCGCCGAGGAGAAGGCGCGCAACTTCGCCTACTACCAGGCCCGCACCGTCCGCGACTCGTCGCTCTCCGCCGCCTCCCAGGCGGTGCTCGCCGCCGAGGTCGGGCACCTGGACCTGGCGTACGACCTGTTCGCCGAGGCGGCGCTGCACGACCTGGCGGACCTGGGCGACAAGACCAGCGACGGGTTGCACCTGGCCGCGCTGGCCGGCGCGTGGACGGTGCTGGTGGAGGGCTTCGGCGGGCTGCGCGACCAGCGGGGCGAGCTGTCCTTCACGCCCCGGCTGCCGGCCCGGCTCGACCGGCTGGCCTTCGGGCTGCGCTGGCGCGGGCACCGGCTCCGGGTCACCCTCACCCGCGACGAGGCCCGCTTCGAGCTGCCCGACGCCGCCCCGGACGTCGAGGTCACGCTGCGGCACGCCGGGGAACCGGTCACCGTCACCGGGGAGAAGGCCGTGACCCGGCCCATGCCGCCGGTGCCGGACCCGGGCCCGGAGCCGCCCTCCCCGCGCGGCCGGCGCCCCGCCCGCCGCGCCTGACCGACCGCACCGGGGTCGACCGGGTCGGGCAGTCGTGGGAGTGTTCACCGGGCCGGTACCCACGACCGCAGCGGACGAGGAGAATCACTGATGCAGGACAACGCGGTTCGCGGGGGCGCGTTCCTCACCCTGGTTGCCGGCCTCGTCCTCGTCGCCCTCGCGCTGACGGAGGGGTTCCGGGAAGCGGCCATGGTGGTGGCGGGAATCGCCACCCTCCTGGGAATCGCCATCTTCCACGCCGGGCTCGTCCGGCAGCAGGGCGGTGCGGCGGACCGGTGACCGTGGGCGCCCGCCCGCCGCTCGCCCGGCTAGGGTGGGGCGGGTGCCCGAACTCCAGCGCCTGACGCCCGACCACGCTCCCGCGCTGCTCGACTTCGAGCGGGAGAACCGGGCGTACTTCGCCCGCAGCGTGCCGGACCGGGGCGACGACTACTTCGCGCAGTTCGACGCCCGGCACGCGGCGCTGCTCGCGGAGCAGGACACCGGCCGGTGCCACTTCCACGTCCTGCTCGACGACGACGGTCGGGTGCTGGGCCGGTTCAACCTGGTCGACGTCGCCGACGGCGCAGCGGACCTGGGGTACCGGGTCGCCGAACGGGCCACCGGGCGGGGGGTCGCCACGGCCGGCGTACGGCAGGTCTGCGACCTGGCCCGCGACGCGTACGGGCTGATCCGGCTGACCGCCGCCGCCACGCGGGACAACACCGGGTCGCTGACGGTGTTGCGCCGGGCCGGCTTCACGCCGGTCGGCGAGGTGCTGCTCGACGGCCGCCCGGGAGTGCGCCACGTCAGGGAGTTGGCCGGCTGATTCCGCCCGCCATCCGCTCCCGTACGGCCTCCAGATCCTCGAAGGCGTACGCCCAGTTGTGGCACTTGAAGCTGCGCAGCCCCTCGATCGGGGTGTGGCAGTCGACGCAGTGCACCCCGGCGATGCCGTCCGGCACCTCGGTGTTGACGTACTTGCGGTCGCCGAGGATGACCGTGGCGATCATCGCCGGGTCGTGCACGTTCTTGAGCGCCGAGGAGACGATGTCCAGCCAGGTCTGCCGGCGGCCGCACTTCGGACAGTCCGGCTCGTCCCCGCTGACCCAGAGCGGCGCGCCGATGCTGCTCGCCGGCATTCCGAGCAGCTTCTCGATCCGGCGTACGTCGTGTTCGGGGGTGACCCAGCGGTGCCGCCCGGGCAGCGCGGCGGGTGAGTCGTACACGGCTCGGAACAGGGCCGGATCGACCTCGACGGTCTCCCGCTGACTGGTCATCGCGTACCTCCTCGGCGACGGTCGTGCCCCCGTCGTACGGCAGCCGCCGGCGGACCGCAGCCGGATCATCGACACGAGGGGTCAGCGTATCGTCGCTGCGGGTGCTAGACATGCAGGCGCGACGTCGCCGAGGGAGGGGAGTGGCCGGTGAGCGCGCCGACCCACGCCGACCAGGGGCCCAACGTGGCCCGGATGTACGACTACTTCCTGGGCGGCTGCCACAACTTCGCCGCCGACCGGGCCGCCGCCGAGCAAATCCTGTCGATCTTTCCGGACACCGGCATCGCCGCCCAGGCCAACCGCCACTTCCTGCGCCGGGCCGTCCGGTACGCCGCCGAGCAGGGGGTACGCCAGTTCCTCGACATCGGCGCCGGGCTGCCCACCCAGGGCAACGTGCACGAGATCGTCCGCCAGGTCGCGCCCGACTCGCGGGTGGTCTACGTCGACGTGGACGAGGTCGCCGTCGCGTACGCCCGGCGGCTGCTGCCCGCCGACGACCGCACCGTGGTGGTCCGCGCTGACCTGCGCCGCCCCGACGCACTGCTCGCCCACCCCGACGTGCGGGCCCTGCTCGACCTCGACCGGCCGGTCGCGGTGCTGCTGGTGGCGGTGCTGCACTTCGTCACCGACGCCGAGGACCCGTGGGCCGCGGTCGCCCGGCTGCGCGAGGCCAGCGCTCCCGGCAGCCACCTGGTCGTCTCCCACCTCACCTCGGACGGCGCGCCGCCGCTGCCGGCGCAGCAGGGCCGAGCGGTCTACCAGCGCAGCAGCGCGCCGCTGGTCCCCCGCACGCACGCCGACATCCTGCGTTTCCTTCAGGGGTACGACCTGGTCGAGCCCGGCCTGGTGCCGGTGGCCGAGTGGCGGCCCGACGGCGAGCCGCAGGAACGCGTCTCCCACGGCTACGGCGGGGTCGGCGTCCGGCGCTGACCCGCCCCGAGCGGAAAACCTCCCCGTTCCGACACCTGTCGGCGCGCCGCCCGCCCTGGTGTGATTCCTGGCGGGCGCCGTCGGCCACGTCCTCCGGCCGGGCCGCCCGGCGCACGAGATGCGCCGATGCCGTCGTCGCGCCCTTCGCGGGAGCGCGGCGCACAGGGAGGAAACAGGGGGGTGTGCCCTCCGGGCCCCTGGGGGGTGGTCCGGAGGGCACGCGTACGTCAGCCGCCGGGCAGGCCGGCCGCCCCCCGGCGGACCGCCTCGCCGGCCAGCCGGGACCGGCGCCGCTCGTCGTTGGTGACCAGCCCGAACTTGTCGTACAGGTTGGTTAGGTGCTTCTTCACGGCGCTCTCGCTGACCCCGAGCGCGGAAGCCAGCGCCCGCACGGTGGGCGGCTCCGGGAAGGCCGTACCGCCCTCGACGTACGGGCGGCAGAGCACCTCGACCAGCTCCTGCTCGCGCCGGGTCAGCGCCGGGGGCGCCGGCGGCGGCTCGACGCCCACCGTCCGGGTGCCGGTGAGTTCCGCCGGTGCCCGGAAGAGCAGCCGGGCCGGGCCGATCTCCACCCGGTCGCCGTCGCGCAGCAGCCGCGCCGCCTGCACCCGACCGCCGTTGACCGTGGTGCCGTTGGTGCTGCCCAGGTCGCGGATCGTCCAGCCGGACGGGAAGCGTTCCACCAGGGCGTGCAGCCGGGAGACCAGCTTGCTGTCGATGGGCAGCTCGTTGCCCGGCGCCCGGCCGATGGTCAGCGCGTCGGTGGTCAGCGGCACCAGCCGGACCGCGCCCACCCCGTGGACCTCGAAGTAGCCGGCCGTCACCGGTCGCACCAGGGCTCGGTGGTCGCGCTCGTCGCCGCCTTCGACCGGTCGGCGGTCACCGTCGCGGTGGCCGTGGTGCACCGCCCCGCCGACGGGTACGGCTCGGTCCACAGCTCGAACGGCTGCCCGACCGCGCGCTGCCGCGCCGAGGTCGCCCCGCCCTCGCGTACCGCCAGGTCGACGGTCCAGGTGCCGCCGCCGACGGCCGCGTTGTCCCGGTACTGCTTCCACACCCAGACGTACGCCATGGTGGCGCGGCAGCTCGGCGACCAGTACTGCTTGACCGAGATCGCCCGCAGGCCGCCCGCGTGCCCGTAGGCCGAACTGCCGACCTGGTAGGCGTCGGCGTAGCAGGGGCCGGGCGGCGCGTCGTCCCGGCTCGCCGGTCGGGGCCGGCCGGTGCCGACGACCGGGGTGACGACCCGTCGGCCGCCCGCGGTCAGCTCCAGCGACGCCCGGATCGGCCCGGCGGCGCGCGGCACGGCGACCAGGCGCACCGCGCACCGGTCGCCGGGCGGGAGCGGCCGGGTGGTGCACCCGTCCGCGACGATCCGCAGGTCGCCGCGGGACGGCCCGGTGACCGTCAACCCGGTCAACCGGACCGGTCGGTCCGCGCGGTTGCCGACGGCCACCACCTGCTCCGGCGACTCGGCGTTGAGTTCCAGCTCGCCGAAGGGTACCTGGGCCGGCACCTCCACCGGGGCGGGCGTGGGCAGCGCCCGCGACCCGCCGGCGGCCAGCACCGACGCCAGCGCGACGAGCAGCCCGAGCGAGCGGGTCAGCGCGTGCCGGCGTACCCCCGAGGGCGGGCGCGTGACGGTGGCCGACAGCGCCAGGGCGGCCCGGCGGCGGTCGGTCAACGACAGGGGCGCGGCCTGGTCGGCGGGCGACTGCGGCTCCGGCCCGCCAGGGTCGACGCCGGCGCCGCCGAGGACGAACGGGCTCACCGGCAGGCCCGCCGCCGCCTGCGCCGCGCGCAGTTGTTCGGCGAACGCGGCGGCCGTCGCGGGCCGCCGCGCCGGATCCTTGGCCAGCGCGCGCTCCAACGCCGCGCACACCCCGTCGGGTACGCCGAGTGGGCGCAGGTCCGGCACCGGGTCCACGGCGATCCGGCACAGCAGGGATTCCAGCGACTCCCCGTCGGCGGGGGCGAAGGCCGGGGCGCCGCGGATCCAGTGCAGCACGGTCGAGGCGAGCGCGTAGACGTCGGCGGCCACCGAGGGCGGCCCGCCCCGCAGCACCTCCGGCGCGGCGTGCAGCACGCTCGCGGTCACCGTCCCGTCCGCGCTGGTCGGGCGGGCCGCGCGGGGCCGGGCCTGCCCGAAGTCGGCCAGCTTCGGCTGGCCGTACCCGGAGATCAGGATGTTCTCGGGTTTCACGTCGCGGTGCAGCACGCCCGCCCGGTGCGCGGTCTCCAGCGCCCCGGCAATCGCGATGCCCCCGGCGACCGCCTCGCGCCAGTCGCCGACCCCGCCGCCGCGCAGCCGGTCGGCCAGCGAGCCGCCCTCCTCGTACGCCATCAGCAGGTACGGGTTGCCGGCGGCGGTGCGGCCGGCCTGGTGCAGCGTGACGATGTGCGGGTGGTCGGAGAGCCGGCCCAGCATCCGCAGCTCCCGGTCGAAGCGGGCGCGGGACGGGCCGTGCCAGTCGGCGGCGAGCACCTTCACCGCCACCCAGCGGGAGAAGTCGGGCTGCCAGGCCCGGTAGACCACGCCGAAGCCGCCCCGCCCCACCTCGACGGCGTCGGTGCAGCCGTCGACCCCGAGGACGGGGTACGGGCTCTGCTCGACCGGCTGTTCGCTGTGGACCATCGCCGTCGAATGCTACCGATGGCTCGCGACAGGGCCCTCAGCCGCTCGTACTCCGCGCCGGGGCGCCCTTCTCGTGCGGGGGCGCCCCGGCGCCGACCGTCAGTGGTCGTTGTAGAAGCGGTATCCGGCGCACTCCGACTCGTGGCCGTCCTTGTACCGGCAGAACAGGAAGCCGATGTACCTGTTCTCCGGCAGGTTGTAGGCGCCGCCGTCACTTGCCCGGCGGGTGGCGCAGTTGCCCTCCCCGCCGCGAGTGAAGGTGTACAGGTTCGGCCCGTGCGGCTCGTCGAGGTTGACCCACATCTTCACCGCGTACCCGTCGGCGTCGGTATCGCAGATCTTGACGATGTCGCCGTGCTCGGTGAAGTACGCCTCACCGCTGTAGTCGAAGATGCCGCCGCCGAAGGCGTCTCCGGTGTTCATGACGTGGTACGAGTCCGAGGCCATGGCGGGGCTGGGCAGCGCGACGGTGAGCGCGGTGACCGCCGCGGCCACGCCGAGCGCCTTCCGCATGGTGAACTTCATGCCGTTGGTGTTCCTTTCGGGGTTGTGCGGGGTCGCGGCGTCCCGTCTGCCGCCCGGAAGCGCCGGGCGGCCCGCCCGGCGCTTCCGGGCGGGCCGCGTCATGGCTCAGCGGTCAGCAGACCGTGCTGGTCGAACCACCCGTGCCGTTGAGGTAACCGGTCACGTGGGTGCAGTACGCCGCAGTGGCGGCCGGCGCGCCCCACAGTTCGGCGCGGGTGGTGTCGTTCAGCCGACCCACCCCGTAGTCGGTGCCGCTGTCCGACTCGTTGATCACGTGGACGTAGAGGTCCCAGTTGGAGTGGCTGGCGCGGTACTGCTCCCAGACGTAGATGTAGGCGTAGTTGTAGCCGCAGCCGTAGTACTGCTTGACCGAGGCCGCCTGCATGCCGCCGACCGTCAGCACCCGCGTGGTGCCGATCTGGCGGACGCTGGAGCAGCTCGACGGCGTGCTGGCCAGCGCCGGCGACGCGTCGACCAGCGCGACGGCGCCGGCGGCTAGGAGCGCGCCCGTGGCGGCGAGGGAACGGCGGAGGATCGACATTGTCTGCCCTGCTCTCTCTGGTGATCCGTCGCCGATGAGGAAACCAGGGGCCGGGCGGCGCCGACAGGTGACGAAGCGGCGACCATTTCCTCCCCCCGACGTGTAACGCCTCGACCGTCCACATCGCCCTTTGCTCGGAAGCAAGGTTGATCTTGGCTGCGGCCCGATCAGCGCCCGGTGTTCGGATCCGGGCACCGCACCTTCGGACAGGGAGTTGCATGCGCATCCTTCACGCACGTTCCGGCGCGGCCCTCGCGTTGGTCGCCCTCTCCACCACCCTCGGCTCGGTGGCCGTCGCGAGCCCCGCGTCGGCCGCTCCGGAACGCGCGGACCTCACGGTCGGCCTCACCGTCGACCGGTCGCGGATTCCCGTGCAGGGTGAGGTCGTCAAGACGGACATCAAGGTCGCGAACGCGGGGGTCGCGACCGCGGACGGCATCACCGTGACCGTCGACCTTCCGGCCGACGCGTACGTCTCCGGTGAGGGACCGGCCCTGGACAGTTGGCAGTGCTCGGCGCTGAGCCCCCGGATGGTCTGCGCCCACGCGGCCCTGGCCCCCGGGCAGAGCGCCGACCCGTTCACCGTCGGGATCCGGTTCCGCCCCGGCACCGACGGCCAGACGGGCGACATCACCGCCACGGTCAGCACCACCAGCCGGGAGTCGAGCACCCGGAACAACTCGGCCACCCAGACCGTCACTCACGACGCGAGCGTGATCTACCCCGACCTCTACGTGTCGAGTGTGGCCCCCCTCAGCTACGAGGTGATCGAGGGGGACTGGGTCAAGTACCCGATGCACTTCAGCAACCGCGGCACCGGGACCGCCCAGGACGTCCGCGTCCGGGTGGCAGCCCCAGCCGGGCCCTTGGGAGGCGTCGGAGACCAGTCCGACCCGTCCTGGCAGTGCACCACCGTTGTCACCGATCAAGAGTGGGAGTGCGTGAACGGGCCGCTGGCACCGGGCGAGCAGACCCCGCTGCTCTCGTTCAGCGGCCGGGTGCCGGCGGGCGGGCAGCCGGGTGACCAACTGCCGGTGAGCATCACCGTCTCCACCAGCACTCCCGAGGAGGACCCCCGCGGCAACACCTACGAGGCGGCCTTCGTCTACGTCACCCCGGCGTACCTCACCGGGCGAATTTGGCTGGACGCGGACGCGGACGGCCAGCGCGACCCGGAGGAGAGCGAGGCGCCGGCGGGTGTCGGCCTTGCGGTACAGCCGTACAGCGGCTTCACGCGCAGCGACGTCACGGTGAACGCCGACGGAACGTACCGGCTGGCGCTGCACGACGGGCAGCACCGGCTGCTGGCGAGCCTGGTCTCGACCACCCACCGGTTTACCACCCCGGACGTGGGCGACGACGCCACCGACTCCGACGTGTTCGTCACCTACGACAGCCTCGAGCAGCAGGAGGCCCAGTCCGACGACGTCTTCCTGGTGCAGGGCGCCGAGACGGTCCTCGACATCGGGCTGGTCAGCGTCGGCTGATCTGCGTTTCACCCGGGCCCTGGCCGGTGCGCTCCGCGCCCGGTCAGGGCCCCGCTCTGCTTGACCGACGCTCCGACACTCGTGCCATGGATGACCGCTACCGGCACTTGCCGCCCCGCATCGAGCCGCGCTACGAGACCCAGCCGGTTTCGGGGCCGCCGCCGCTGCCGGAGGTGGAGGAGACGATCGGGTTGACGGCGGGGGGCCAGGTCCAGGACTTCTCGCGGTTGGCCGACGGGCTGACCGGGTCCGGACCGACGCGGGGCAACGGGGTGCTGCTCGCGGTCCTGATCGTGCTGGCCGTGCTCGTCATCACCGCCGCTGTGTGGCAGCTCCGCTGAGCGGTCCGGTCTCGGGACCTGAATGACACCTTGGTGTCAGGATCTGCCACACCGCCTCCACTGACCTCAACGCTATGGCTGCCTCGACGGGGAGAATGGGACTGGACGAGGAGGTCGGCGATGAGCGAGGACCGAGAAGGCAATGACCGGGCAGCGGACGAGGAGTTCGAAGCCCAGCGACACGACAGGTTCGGCAAGCTGCCGGGCCGCGTCGCGCCGGACGAGCTGGTGGAGACGGCAGACACGGAGCCTCCGCACGAGGAGCCGGGGGAGCCTCCGGTGCGCCGGGAATGGGGGTAGGAGTCGTAGCCGGAATCCGGCTACGGTTCGTCAGGCGGTCAGCAGCCCGACGCCGAGGCTGATCACGCCCGCAGCCAGGGAGAGCGCGCCGATCCACAGCACCCAGACGAACCTGTTGGGCTCGGTGGCGTTCCGGCCGGCGGAAGAGGCGAAGAACCCGACGGACATCAGGATCGCGGCGACGGGCAGTCCCAATCGCGCGATCCACAGCACGGCGCCGGTGAGGTTCGTGGCGTCCACATAGAGCAGGCCCACCAGGCTCAGGATCACCAGTACGCCGGCATGGCCGTGCCCGGCGCGCGCGAAGGACTTCTGGAAGTCGGTCATCGGCACCGCGCCCTGGGCGATTCGGGTCATGAACCAGCCGCCGACCTGGATGGTGACGACGGTGAGGAGAACCACCCCGGCGATCATGCGGGACTCCGTACTCAGAGCCATGGTCTGCATGGCGAACTCCTTCGGGTCAGCTTGACGAGGGGTTGTCGGCAACGGCGTCTGATCTTGTGATGCCGGAGCGCCGCACGTGCAGGACGCGTCGGGCCGCGGTGCGGTCGGCCGATCGGGCCACCCAGACAGCGATGGCGATGTAGAGGACCTGCTGTGGGATTCGCAGCCACAGCGGAGTCGGCTCACCCCCGTTGAACGGCACATCGTTGACGGCGGCGTAGACGTTCGCCGGAAGCAGGAGCACGTAGAGCGCGGCAAGGCTGATCCCGGCCGCCCAGCGGGTCGCGGTCAACACCAGGCCCACGGCGCCCAGCAGTTCCAGCACGCCGGTCAGGTAGACCATCGCACCGGCGAACGGCACGACCGGCGGCACCATCCGGACCAGATCGGCGTGGTTCGGCATCACGGTGACGCTCGGCGGGACGAAATGCGCCGTCGCGGTGACGACGAGCATGACCGCCATCGCGTGTGCCGCGCTGGCCGCCCAGGTGGCGAAGCGGCGCACACCGAACGCCCCCAGTAGGCGGAAGCCCAGCAGGGCGATCACCAGAATCGTTTCGATCATGGTCTTCTCTCTCGATGGATAGTGCGGCTATCCGTTTATGGATACTGCTACTATCCATCCGGCCAGAGAGGACGTCAAGGATGCGAATCGCGGAGCTGAGTCGGCGGTCAGGGGTTGCGGTACCGACGATCAAGTACTACCTACGGGAGGGCCTGCTGCCGCCCGGCGAGCTGACCAGCCCCAACCAGGCCAGCTACGACGAGCATCACCTGAATCGACTTCGCCTGATCCGAGCCATGATCGACCTGGCCCAGGTCCCCGTGGCCCGAGTCAGAGCCGTACTGGAGGCGCTCGATTCCGACACCCTGTCCCTGCACGAACGGATCGGGGTGGTGCATCGGGCCGTCACCCCGAGTCGGCAGCTGACCGCAGGCGACAGCGCACGCACGGCCGCCGCCTTGCAGGTGCAGGAACTCATCGAACGGCGAGGCTGGGCCGTCGAGCCGAACTCACCTGCGATCACCACCCTGGTCGAAACCATCAGCGTCCTGCGCTCGCTCGGTCAGGATCACCTGGTCAGCTTCCTCGACTCGTACGCGGAGGCGGTTGAGCGGTTCACCGAACTGGAGGTCGCCGCGGTCGCCTCCCGGGACGATCCCGACCAGATCGCCGAGAGCGTGGTGATCGGAACCATCCTCGGCGAGACCCTCGTCGCGTCGCTGCGACTGCTGGCCCAGGAGAACATCTCGTCCCGGCGCCTGCGCTAGGCAGCTGAGCGGGGCCACTCGAAGTTGTGCCGCAGCTGCGCCCGATGATCTTCGAAACTAGGATCTGCCTCGAAGTCGGGTTTGCCGCCGCCGGGCGACCATTCGCCGGCTCGCCACGAGCGCCGTCAGTCCAACCAGCGCCACCAGGAACTGCCCGAGGGGCCACCACACGGCGAGCAGCCACCGAGCCGCCCCCTCGGGCCATGAAGGCGACGGCCCTCCGAAGCTGTCCAGCAGGTCGGCCGGTACGTCCACGAATAGCGCGCTGGACGGTAGCTCGACCAGCTCAGGTCGGGAACCGTCGGGACGGAACTCCCGCAGCGTGACCGCGCCGACCTGCGTCCAGCCGGTCTCGGACCAGAGTTGGTCGTCCGGTCGCTTGGCCAGCCCCTTTTCCGGCTGGTACTCAGCGACGACGGCGTCACCGTCGCGCTGCCAGCCGAGCAGTCGGGCAGCCAGGCCCCGGGCCGGGGGCAACGTCGGGCCGATGGCCGGTGCGCCAGTGCGTGCGTACCAGTAGCTGATGTGAATCGACCGCCGAGCCAGGCGTCCCTCGTCGCAACTCCCCCCATCCTCGCAGTCACCGATCGACCAGATGGCGATCCGGTCGCCGTCGGGCAGCCAGGCACCGGGCCCGGCGAGCCGGTCGCGCCAGGTGAGGGCACCGAGGGTACGGGTAGTGCCGGAGGCCAGGTCGATGATGTGCAGCGCGTGGGTCGTCGCCACGGCGAGGCGGGAGCCGTCCGGAGAGAAGGCGGCGAGGTTGCCGGGGCGAAACGTCCCGGTGATCTGGGGGAGCTGGTGTAGTGCCGCGGTGGCTGGGTCGAGCAGACTCAGCCGTCCCAGCCGCCCGTCGATGCTCTGTGCCATGACCAGCAACCGCCGGCCGTCCGGGGCCCAGACCACCGGCAGGCCACCGGCATACTGCCGGGCCTGGCCGGTGTTCAGGTCGAGGATCGCCGTCTGCCCGATCGGGTCGTCGGGCCAGCGGCTGCCCTCGAGCCAGGGTTGCGCGGCCAGCCGACGACCGTCGGGCGACAGGAGCAGATCTTCCGTCCCTGCGGTGGTTTCCCCGACCGTGCGGGCCAGCCGGTAGCTGCCGTCGCGTCCGACCACCAAGCTGCGCCCCTCCCAGCCCCAGATGTCGCTACCGCGCAGCTCCTGGTCGCCGGCCACCACCAGGGCTGCCGGGCCCGGCGGGTCTTCGAGGACGGTTGCCTCCCCGGTCATCGGCGGGTAGACCCGCGAGGGCACCACCGGCCGGTTTGCGGTGCCCGGCGCGGGACCGGCATCCGGCAGCGCAGGCAGCAGCAGCGGCATGCCGGCCAACACCGCCACGAGCGCCACCAACGCTGCCCCTACCTGGCGCCGGCGTCGTCTCCGGCCCAGCTGCCAAGTGTCAGGTGAGATCCGCGCGGGACGGGACTCCTCGGCCAGCCGACGTAGGGTCTCTTTCAGCACTTGATCGCTCATGACCGGACCTCCAGCAGTTCCACCAGCTCCGGGGCGAGTACCTTCAGCCGAGCCAGCCCGTCCCGCAGTTGGCTCTTCACCGTTCCCACCCGGCAGCCAAGGGTGTCGGCGATCTGCGCCTCACTGAGGTCACCGAAATATCGCAGCACGATCGCGGCACGTTGCCGGGGAGCAAGCCGACCGAGCGCCGCACGGACCGCGAGCGCCACGGCGACCTCGTCCGCCTCGTCCGACACCGGCCGGTCGGCCGCGTCCAGCGGAGCCTCCGGCACCTGCCGGGCTCGCCACCGCCACCAAGAGACGTGCTGGTGGTAGAGGGCTCGGCGCACGTACGGGTCCGGGTCACCGCCGGCCACCACCCGCGCCCACCGACCGGCGACCCGCAGCAAGGTCTGCTGGACCAGATCCTCGGCGAGATGATGGTCGCCCGTGAGCAGATAGGCGTGCCGCGAAAGACCCGGACCACGGGCCTGCACGTACGCCTCGAACGACTGCCGGTCGGCATCCACGCAGCACCTCCTGCCTACTCACACGCTGGCGCAGCGGATTATGGAGGGGCATCGGTGCCAGAAACTCCCCCGATCCTCCCGGGCGCGCCGTCGGCGTCCCGGCTGAACGACCCTGACCGGCAGGCTGCCCCGTCGGCTTTGCCCGGGCGGAGGTTGTCGGGATGGCGCCAACGTTCCTGTCTGCTGCACGCTGTTCGGTTGAGCAGGACCCGCTCGTGCCGGCCGGAGCCACGCAGGTGTTGCTGTGCACCACGCCCAGGGCATTGCATATCCACCCTGGGGTGGCGGACCCGCCGCGTCAGCGGGTGCCCAATGAGCGACCTTTTCCCACCCTGCTCTCCGGATGCCGCTTCCTGCCCGCACGACTTGGCGAGGATCGCCGTCCCCTGCCGCAATGCTGATCTCATTGTCCAGCGCGCCATTCAAGTGGCGCCATTGCCGAGTAATCATCCGTAGGCGGAAGGTTGTCTCCGCAGCTCAGAGGCCGTCCGTGGTGGGCCGCCAGGGACTCGAACCCTGAACCTATGGATTGCCGGCGAGCTGGCTGGATGGGATGTAGCGCGAGGTCATCCGGCCTGTTGGCGCACATCTCGATCTGGTTCGGCTGGCACGGTGCTGTACTTCGCTGCTGTATTGCTGGCGTCAGACTAGGCGCTGGATGCGCACCTCGGGCTGCTCGTTCCTGAGGTAACCTGCTTGTGTTGGCGGACCTGCTCGTTCCTGTCGCAACCGTCAGCGATCCCCGTCGGGGGGAGTCTGGTCGCCGTTGCCAGGCACTGTTAACGGACATCGTTCCGCACGCTCAGGCGCGCCAGCGATGTCGCTCCCTCCGTCCGTCATCGTTGCGCAGTAGGCCGTTCGCTGACTTCCCCCCGACTCCGCAGACCGTGACGACCAGACCCGAGCTACTTCGGATGGTGATGCTAGAACCCGCGAGGATTGCGTCGTGAAAGGACATATCCGCGATACGAGCAGGTTTCCTGCCACGCCTCCTCATCGACCGCCGAGAAGTTCCGGCCCCTGGCCTGGCAGATGCGCCGCCACCCGCTGCTGCTCGCCAGGTCTTCCGCGTCGATTGAACCGCTGTTGATCGCCCGCACGATCTCTCCATCTGACGCCGAGCTCAGCTCCACCGATCATCCCCTCTGGTCTCTTACCACTGCTTGGTCCGGTCTCCGTACACCTCGGGTTCACGAGGCCTGACCAGCAGTTCCCGAGATTCTTCTACGGATCTCTTCAGTGGGCCATAGGCACCTTGGTCGGAGGCCTCTCACCCGTTCTTCATCGGACTCCCGGACTTGTGGACCACGTACAGGTGCTCAAGCCAAGCTCCGGCGACCCCTCGTCGCGCCGGTCGCCGGCCAACTCGTTGAGGAGCTACCGGCGGTCGTAGCCCACCGCGTCATCTGGGTACCACCGACATGGGTCCGCCAGAAAAGCTTCCGCCGGGTTGGGACAGGGCAGACTTGGAGTAGCGGGGCAGCCGTACGGGCTGGCCAGGGTGCCTGATCTACGTCATCCCCGAGTGGCGATGCAGACCCTTCGGCACGCCAGTTCCCCATCGCCATGGGATCTACAGGTGGCCTCCTCGGCGGCCAACCGCGACGCGCTCAAGCGGCTCGGCAAGGCGTTCGACCGGTGACCATGGCAATGCTGTACCGGTCTCGATCACGGCAGCAGCGACCCCGATAAGGGCCGCTGACCTGCGGAGGAGTGGGGGCCAGGGACTCGAACCCTGAGCCTGTGGATTGTCGGCGAGCCGGCTCGGCCAAGTCAGGGGTGGTGATCAACAGGCTGTAGGAGTCGGCCCAGACGTCCATGCTCAGTACGACGTGGTGGCCACCGCCAACCTCGAAGGCCACGTCGAGCGACGAGTCGACGGAATCTCGTCCGCATCACCATCATCATCGTCGTCCAGCAGGCCTTCGAGGTCACCAAGCCGATCCGCCCCGGGTCCCTCCTCGTGGCCGAAGGTGTACCGCGCCCAGAACACCGGATCGTGCAACGACTCTTGCAACACTGATGGAATAGCCACCAAGAAAGCTATAGGGACCACACCAGCGGCATCCCGAACGAGGTCAGCGGCGTTTGGGCCGTTGCAGCCCCTTGTCGACCGCTGTATCGGGCACAGACCGGGCACGCAGTGGTCCGATCAGGAGGTGGGCCGGCATCAGTATCAACCAGCGGGGCTCGCCTTGGTGCGCAGCTAGTTGATGGCTATTGCGGCACCAGGACGAACCATCCCAACGCGGCGACGGCAAGGAGCAGTGCAGCCGCGAACAGGGCGGTTCCGAGCCCGTGAGGCATTGGGATAAGAAACGGTGCTTGCTGGACCAGCAGACTCGCGCCAAGCAACGCTTGGCCCCCACCGATGCGAACAGGTTGGGACCGCTGGCTGTTCGTCGGACGCGCAAAGCGAAGCCAGGCCCGGGAAAATCGACGCGACACGGCGGTGCGGACACCGAATACGAGCAGGAAGAGGCTGGCGACCACGATCACCAAGCGGCCGGCCACCAACAGGGGGTCGGTGTCACTTAGGCTCATGCGGCCATCATTGAGCCGGTGTCAAGGCCACATGCCCGTCCGACTTGCGGAGGGCTGCCGGCCGTGTCGCCACAATCCCCGGCTGGCGAGGCGCGGCGCAACAACAACTTCCGCCGCCGAGTCTTCGACCGGGCTGCGGCGTCGATCGGTCTCGCCGTCCTTAGTCCGCACGAACTACGCCACACGGCGGCCAGCCTGCGGTGGCCGAGGGCGCCAACGTAAAGGCGGTGCAGCGCATGCTCGGGCATGCTTCGGCGGCGATGACGCTGGACGTCTACGCGAACCTGTTCCAGGACGACCTGTACCAGGTGACGCACCGCCTAGACCGGGCGGCGGCTCGTGCTGCTGCGGACGGACTGACGGGGTGGTCCGGATCTTGACGCGGTTCGTTCGGGTCGCCGTCAGCATGGCTGAGCTGGGGTTTTGCGTGGTGGACCCTAGGTGGCAGAAAACGAATCTCGTTCCCGCAGTCAAAGGGTCGATTGTGTCGGTTCCGCCGGTGCGTCGGCGGGCTTTCCGACGGAGTTGAGGTGGTGCGCGGTGCGGGCGAACGATCGGATGAGTTCCGTCTCGTTGCCGGTGCGCCAGATCAGGCCCCACCGGGCCGGCGGGGCGTCACGGATTGGCACATAGGCGATGTCTGGCCGCGCGTAATAGCGGGCGGCCTGGGCGTGGACGGGCGACACGGCTTCACCCGTGGCGAGGATCGGGATCATCTCCTGGAAGTTGGACACGGACGGGCCGACGCGGATCAGGTGTCCGCTTGGGGTGCGTACGGGCACCAAGGCCTCCCGCCAGTAGTCGGGCCGGACCCCACCCATGACCGTCTGGTCCACCAGATCCTCGTAGCAGACCGACTCACGACTGGCCAGTGGATGGGCTGCACCAACTGCCAGCACGATGGGTTCGGTGTAGATGACCGGGCCGACGGTGAGGTCCGGCTCCTTGACGGGGAGCCACACGATCTGGATGTCGATCTCCCCAGCTCGCAGCCGTCCAAAGGGGTCGCCGAAGTCGACATGTCGTAGCTGCACCTCGCACTCGGGGTGATCTTGTGCGAACGCGCCGAACAACCGGCGGAAGTCGTCAAGATTGACGGCGATGGAGCCCACCCTCAGCACACCGGTCTTGCCGCCGGCGGCGAGCCTGGCCCGATCCATACCTTCGTGTAGGCCCCGGTACATGGGCTGGATGTCGTCGAAGAGCCGTTGGCCGATCGGTGTCAGTGTCACGTGCCGGTTGTTGCGCTCGAACAGGGCGGCACCGATCCGGCGTTCCTGCTTTTTGATCGCCTGGCTGACCCGGGCCTGAGTCACGTGCAGCCGCTCAGCGGTGCGGGTGAAATTCAGTTCCTCAGCCAGCGTGAGAAAGATTTCGATGTCCCGGAGCTCCACCGCCACCCCGTTCATACATAAGCGAAGTGTTATGGCACGTTACCAGACATGACCTTGTAGCCCGGGACGTCTCCGCGCACGCTGACAAGCGGCCGGAAGCAGGAACAGCATTCCGGAATCTCAAGCAAGGAGATGTCCGTGCGTAAGCTCGTGTACTTCATCGCCAGCACCCTGGACGGCTTCATCGCGGGTCCCGACGGTGCTGACCCCAGCGGCCCCGGCGGGTTCTGGCCGATCCCGGACGACTACGTACGCCACCTCGTAGCCGAGTATCCGGAGACCCTGCCGGGCCCGGCCAGGCAGGCGTTCGGCATCGCCGACGAGGGCACCCGGTTCGACACCATCCTGGAAGGGCGCCACTCCTACGAGGTGGGGCTGAAGGCCGGCGTGACCGACGCCTACCCGCACCTGCGCCACCTGGTGTTCTCGCGCACGCTGGGTACGAGTCCGGACCCCGCCGTCGAGGTCCTGTCCGAGGACCCGATCGCCACGGTGCGTGAACTGAAGCGGCACGACGGCAAGGACGTCTGGGTGGTGGGCGGCGGTGCCCTGGCCGGCGCCCTCTACCCCGAGATCGATCAGCTGATCGTCAAGCTGGCCCCGTTGACCATCGGCACCGGCATCCCGCTGTTCGGCCGCGACGCCGTTTTCGCCCCGCGCACCTGGCGCCTGACCGACCACACCGTCCTGGACAGTGGCGCGCTCTTCCTCACCTACACCCGCACCCAGGCCGGAGACGAGTCAGCATGACCAGCAGCAGCACGTCTCGACGGTGGCGACGTCTGCGGCAGCCGGAGGTGCCTGCGCTCATGGTGTGAGGCTACCGGCCGGTCCGCGCTTGCCGGTCAGCAGAACCGGGTGGGGCAAAGCCAGCCAGGGATGTTGACGTCGTCATTGTCGTCGTTGGGGCGCGGTGGGACGGGCAAACTTCCGCCGTCGGAGCCCGTCGGCTCCTGCCGCTGCTCCTTGTCGCGCACCAGTACGACGATGAGCCGCCCCGGTCGTACCGGCTGCCCTGCCGCCGGGATGCTGCCCACGACGACGGAGATGGAGTAGGCCTGCTTCAGCCCGGCCCGTGCCGCCACCTCCTCTGGCGGCTCGTTGCTGTACTTAGAGCAGGGTCGTTCGACGGCGGTAAGCGCATGCTGCGGTGCCATGCTCTTGGCATAGCGGAGCAGAACCAGTTCCTGCAGGCCGGCGAGCGGGCCGTCGTCGTCGGTTAAATCCCGCGCCGGGGTGCCCTTTGGGAGTTGGGGCATCTTCGGGTGGCCGGCGAACCAAGCGGCCTCTTCTTTCTTCAGCACCAGCAGGGAGATAGTCTGGTCCGGCGACACGCTGATGCCCGCGGGCGGGTTTGTCCCGATGACGGTCCAGTTCTTGGCAACCAGAGTCTTCCTGCAGAGGGGCGACAAGTCCGCCGGCTCCGAACGCAGGCCAACAGCGTGAACCGAGTCGCGGGCCTTGGGGAGGTCCAGCCCCACCAAGTCCGGCACGGCCGTCTGTCTAGCCGGCGCTGTTGTTCTCAGGGCGTCGGGTGTTTGCACGGCGCCGGGCATCGAGGTGGCCAGGCCGGAGGCCTTTGGCCCGATTTCCGGCGGCGCAACGGTCGCAGCGATGGGGACGGTGATAACCCACGCGAGGAACCCGAATCCTACGGCTTTCCACACCCTCGAACCCCGCGCGCGCCACCACGTCCACGTTGCGGCAGCTGCGATGACCAATAAGCAGCCGAGGAACGCTATGCCGAACTGCCGAGCAACGCCGCCGGCGACCACAAGCAGGACGCCCAGCGTGGACGCAACGAGTGGACCATGGCGTTTCAGACTCACCAGGATGGGCTCTGAAGCGACCTTGACCGGACCGAAGGTCTCCAACGGCACGCTGGCTTCGGCCCTGCGGCGGTCGGCCTCGTCCACTAGCCGGTTCGCCTCAGAGATCAGTTGGATCAGCCCGACCATGATGAAAATCGATGCCGCAATCGGCCACCAAAGGAAGATCAGCAAGATGTCCGCGACGGGCTTGCCCGTCAACCGAAACATCCCGCTCATGTGCACCACACTCCGCTCAAAAGCCGTATATCGACACTGTCAACAGCGTCCAAACAGTCGCTCCATTGCCTCAACCGCTCATAGGGATGTCTGTCCACCGCTGTTGTCGATCTGCGAGAGGTGTGAGCAGGTGCGACTCCCGTCGGGGAGATGTGTTGGTCCGCCGACGGCTGCGGTCTACAGCTTTGCGACTGCGTCCTCGAACTTCTTCGCCTGCGACGGTTTCACCTTCCCGGTCAACCGCACCAGGACCCGCTGGTCCGCCGGGCGATAGTGGTACTCAGTGCCGAGAAACTGAACGTTCTTCAGGGCGTCCTGGATAAACGTCGACCGGGCGTCGGCGTCCCCAGCCGTCGCGAACACCTCGACGACCAGGCCGCGGTCGATGCCGTACTTCTCGGAGTCCTTGTCACCTCCCGGCACGTCCGCTGAGGCACGGGAGGTGTACTGGCCAGGGCGACCAAGCTTGTCGTTGGGATCCGTGTTCTCGTCCTGCTCCGCGACATTCGACAGCGGAAGCCCAGCAGCGGCGAGGGCTCCGACCACGTCCTTGGCGCCGCTCGCCGGCTTTTCGCTGGGGCTCGCGGACGCGGCCGGCGTCGTGGCGCTCGCAACCGCCGAGGACGCAGCGGATGGCGGCTGGCTGTCGCCACAGGCCGCCAACGCGAGTGCCAGAGCAGCGGCGGTGCTGGCTACGGCGAACTGGGAACGATACACCCGGACTCCTCGCTTGACTGCTTGCGCGGAGCCGCGCAGCTTTGCCATGGTCAACAATCCGTGCCGGTCTCGCCATCGTCCGCGTGGTCGATGATCTTCGGCTAGTCGACCGGCAATCAGCCCCGGTTCGCTCCTCGCTGGTGGCTACCGCTGGCCGGTGCCCGGTGATCTCTTCCCGGTGTTTTCGCAGCTCAGAGGCGGTAAATGGTGGGCCGCCAGGGACTCGAACCCTGAACCTATGGATTAAAAGTCCACAGCTCTGCCATTGAGCTAGCGGCCCCGCGCCCTCAGGCTACCGGACCTCGCCCGGCGAGGCGTTCCGGCTTCCGGCCGCCCGTCGATGCCCCGCACGCCCCAGACGCCCACGCATGCCCCCGAGCCCCTCAACCATGGTCAACAGGGCCGCGCCGGGTGAGTCTGACAGGCATGAGAACGATCGCGCTTGCCGCCGCCACCGGAGTCACCGGACTCGTGGCGGGGCTCTTCTTCGCGTACTCCTGCTCGGTCATGCCGGGCCTGGCCGCGGTCGACGACCGCACCTTCGTCGGGACCATGCAGTCGATCAACCGGCGGATCCTCAACGGCTGGTTCCTGGCGGCCTTCCTCGGCGCGGTGCTGCTGATCGGCCTGGCGGTGGCGCTGCACCTCACTGTCGGCGGCCGGGTGCTGGCCTGGACGGTCGCGGCGCTGGTGCTCTACGGCGCGACGCTGGTGATCACCATGCGGTGCAACGTGCCGCTCAACGACCGGCTGGACGCGGCCGGGCCGGTGGACCGGATCGCCGACCTGGCGGCGGTGCGGGAGAGCTTCGAGGCGACCTGGGTGCGGTGGAACCTGGCCCGCACGGTCACGAACGTCGCCGCCTTCGCCTGCCTGGTCGCCGCGCTGGTGTCCCGGCCGGCCTAACCGGGCCGGCGACATGAAACCGCGGGAGCGGGGAACCGGAGACGGCATGAGGATGAGCAGCACCCCGGCCGTGGCGGCGTCGAGCGAGGAGGTCGGGCCGGACGGGGCACGGGAGCCGGGCGGTGAGGTGCACGCCTGGCAGCCCGGCCAGAACTCCACCGTGTGCGGGCTCCAGCTCAGCCGCACCCGGCTGCGCCGCTTCCCGCACGTGCCGTTCGACTACACCTCGACCGACGTGCTGACCGAGGCCGACCCGGTCGGCTTCGTCTGCCTGCGCTGCCTGGCCGCCACGCAGGGCCGCCGCAAGCGGGAGAAGGCCTGGGTACGCCAGTCGCCCCGCCCCTGACCGCTGCGGGGGTTGGAGTCCGGTTCAACGGGTACGGCAGCCCGTATGCGGATCGTCATCGTGGGTGCCAGCGGCAACGTGGGGACCGCGCTGCTGCGCCGGCTGGGCCAGGAGTCGGGGCTGGAACTGGTCGGCGTGGCCCGGCGGCTGCCCGGCCCGGACGCCGGTGCGCCCTACGACCAGGTGGAGTGGCACTCCTGCGACATCGGGGCGCCGGGCGCGGACGGGAAGCTCGCTGCAGTCTTCGCTGGGGCCGCGGCGGTCGTACACCTGGCCTGGCAGATCCAGCCCAGCCACGACCAGCGCACGCTCTACCGGACCAACGTCGGCGGCAGCCGCGCGGTGATCGACGGCGTCGTCCAGGCCGGCGTTCCCGCCCTGGTGTACGCCTCGTCGGTCGGCACGTACGCGCCCGGCCCGAAGGACCACCCGATCAGCGAGCGCTGGCCGGCGACGGGGGTACCCGGGTCGTCGTACAGCCGGGACAAGGCCGAGGTGGAGGCGATGCTGGACCGCCTCGAAGCCGAGCACCCGTCGCTGCGGGTGGTGCGGCTGCGCCCCGGCCTGGTCTTCCAGCACGACGCGGGCACCGAGATCTCCCGGTACTTCCTGGGGCCGCTCGCCCCGGTCCGGCTGCTGCGCTTCGGGCGCATCCCCGTCGTACCCGCGAATCGCCGGCTGCGGATGCAGGCGGTCCACGCCGACGACGTCGCCGACGCGTACGCGAGGGGGGTCCTGGGTGACGCGCGCGGTGCCTTCAACGTCGCCGCGGACCCGGTGCTGACCCCGGAGTTGGTGGCCCGGCACTTCAAGGGCTGGACGGTCCCGGTGGCCGCCCCGGTGCTGCGCGCCGCCGCCGCGCTGACCTGGCGGTTCCGACTGCAACCGGTCGACGTGGGTTGGGTGGAGCTGGCCCTGAACGCGCCGCTGATGTCGAGCGAGCGCGCCGAGACCGAACTCGGCTGGCACCCGAAGGTGGACGCCCTCACCGCGCTGAAGGACCTCTTCGCCGGCATGGCCGCCCGCGCGGGCACCACCGGCCCGCCCATGTCCACCGCACCCGACCTGCCGGGCCGCCCCGGCGGCCTGCTCAAGGCCCGCACCCCGGGCCACGGCAACCCCTACTGAGCGGGCCGGGTCAGCTCAGCCGCGAGGAGGTGACCGCGGGTGGGCGGGCACCGAGGAAGAAGATGCCGGGCAGGCCCTGGGTCTCGAAGCCGTCGCTGGGGTTGCGGCGCAGCGTCGAGGACTCGATCTTCATGGTGCCGGTGCGGTCGTTGCTGACGAAGAAGACCGCGCCGCCGCCCTCGTTGGCGTGGTTGTTCTCGATGCGGGTGCCGGCGATCCGCACGGTGAAGTCGTTGCCGTCGCAGTAGATCGCGCCACCGCTGCCGCCGCCGGGGGTGCCCGCCTTCGCCGGGTTGGCGCCGTTGCCGACCGCCTTGTTGCCGGTGAAGACGCTGTTCAGCACCGTCCAGGAGACGCCGATGCTGCTCAGCGCCGCCCCGTTGGCGCAGACCCCGCCGGTGAAGGTGCTGTTCACCACGTACACCGGCTTGTTGTCGTACTGGCTGAGCACCCGCAGCGCCGCGCCGCCCAGGTCCGGCCCGGTCCGGTCGCAGCGGTTGCCGGTGAAACGGGAGTTGACCACCTTGACCCGGCCGCCGCGTACGAAGATCGCGCCGCCCCCGCCGCCCTCGGTCCGCTCGCCGGTGGAGTTGCCGTCGGCGAAGGTCAGGTTCTGCACGGTGAGCTGCGGGTGGTCCTGGTTCTGGCAGTGCGGGGTGGTGAAGCCCTGCGCGGCGTCGCACGTGTTCATGTAGAGGATGCGCCGCTCGCCGCCGCCGGAGAGGGTGATCTTGCCGCCGCCGTCGAGCACGATCCGCGCCCCGACCTTGTTGCGGACCTTCGCGGTGGCCTTCATCCGGATCGTCACCGGGTCGGGGCCGCAGTCGAAGGTGATGATCCCGCTGGCCGCGACCGCCCGCACCACCGCGTCCGAGGTGCAGCTCGCCGGGGTGCCCGTGCCGACGGTCCTGGTCGGACGGGAGGTGTCCGCCGCTCGCGCCTCGGCCGGGACCGTGGCGCCACCGTTCGGGTTCCCCGCCTTGAGCAGCGCGCCGGCCGACGCCGACGGCTTCGGGGACGCGCTCTTGCCCGGGCCGCCGAGACCGGACCGCGCGCCCGGGGTGGCGGCCGGTGGGGCGGGAGCGGTCGCGGTGCCGGTGGCGGCGGCGGTCACTTGCTGGCGGTCGTCGGCCGCACCGCCGCACCCGGGCAGCGTGGCGGTGGCGACACCGAGGAGGAGCAGAACGGCAACGGGCTTCAAGCGCACCGCCCGATGCTAGAAGTCGTCCACCCCGGACACCAATCCGCGCGCAAGTCTTAATCCGCCCCTAACTTTGATCGATTCCCGTTTGCGGCGGGTGGGGGTGTCCCCGCCCCGGGACGGCCCGACTCGCCGCAAACCGGGGGCAGGGCAACGCGACGCGCCGACGCCGCGGCGGCCCGGCATCAGAAGTCCGCGAAGAGGTAGGGGAGGTCACGGGGGAAGAGGCGGCGCAGTTCGGCTGCCGCCTCCGGGCCGATCGAACCCAGTCCGCGCACGGCCACCTCGGCCGGGTCGAGCACCCCGTACGCGAGCGCGGAGAGCCCGGCGGCGGTGAGCGTCGCCGACGGCGCCGGGCCGCCGCCGGCGAGTTCCAGGTGGCCGGTGGCTCCGTCGAACAGGTGGGTGCCGGCCAGCCAGCGGTCGCCGACCAGCTCGACGCGTACCCGGCCCGGGCCGGCGGGGAGGCCGGCGAGCGCGTCCAGCGACAGCAGCCGGGCCATCGGGGCGGGTGAGCCCGGTCGGGAGACCCGCGCCTCGACGTGCACGGCGAGGTCGGTCAGCCAGAGCTCGGGCAGCTCGTCGGCGGGCACCTGGAGGCTGATCCGATCGACCTGGTCGACGTGCCGGGCGAGGAACTGCAACAGCAGCGCCCGGGCGTACGGATCGGTGACGAGCAGGTCGTCGCCGATCAGCTCACCGCCGTGGTCGTCGATGCGGTAGGTCAGCGCGCCCATCGTCGTACCGTCGATCCGGGCGGTGACCAGCCAGCGGTCGTCGCGGTCGCGCAGTCCGACGGCGCGGAACTCCGGGAAGATGGCGAAGCCGTGCCGCTCCCGCACGCAGCGCTCGGTGAACGCCCGATAGCCGGCGTAGCCGGCGCCGATCCGTTCCCAGGTCACCTCGCCGGGCAGCTCCGCCCGGAGCAGCGGGTCCAGGTCGGCGGGGGAGAACCGGACGGTACGCGCCCGGGGCAGCCCGACGTAGCCGAAGCGCTCGTAGAAGCCGGCCCGGAACGGGTACAGCGCGGTCAGCGGGTGCCCCTCGTCGCGCATCTCGTCGAGGAGCTGGTGCAGCAGCGCCCGGACGTGACCCCGCCGGCGGGCCAGCGGGTGGGTGGCCACCCCGGCCACGCCGGCCATCGGCAGCACCCGGCCGCGCAGGTTCTGCCGCATCGGGATGGCGCTCGCCGCCGCCTGCGTCTCCCCGCCCTCGTCGACGACGAGGGTCCGGTTGCCCTTGTTGTACGGCAGGTACCGGTGGAACGCCTCCACCCGTTCGGTGCTGAGCGGGGACGCCTCGAAGGCGTACGCCTGGAGCGGGAAGCTGGTGGTCAGGCGTTCCTCGGCGGCCAGGCGACGGATGAGCATCCGTCCATCCCAACCCGCCCGGCGGTCCCCCGCAACCCGATTGGTCCGCTTCAGCCCTCCGTCAGGTCGGAGACCACCACGGTGACGTTGTCCGGCGCGCCGGCCTGATGGGCGAGCTTGACCAGCTGCTCGCCGCAGAGCTGGCGGTCGCCGTAGGTGGTCAGCGCGGCGTGGATCGCCGCGTCCTCCACGTAGTCGGAGAGTCCGTCGCTGCACAGCAACAGCCTGTCACCGACGAACATGGTCAGCACCCCGATCGCCGGTGCGGCGTCCGCGCCCTGCACCGCGCGGGTCACCAGGGAGCGCTGCGGGTGGTGCCGGGCCTGGTCGGGGGAGAGCGCACCCTGGTCGACCAACGCCTGCACGAAGGTGTCGTCCCGGGTGAGCTGGGTCAGCTCGCCGTCGCGCAGCAGGTAGCAGCGCGAGTCGCCGACCTGGGCGAGGACCAGGGTGTCCCCGGCGAGCAGGGCGGCGGTCAGCGTCGTACCCATGCCGTCGCGGGCCGGGTCGGCGGAGATGGCGGCGCGGATGCGCTGGTTGGCGGTGGCGACGACGGCGCGCAGCGCCTCGGCGGCCTCGTCGGCGACGGTCGGCGGGATCAGCTCGTCCAGGATCCGGATGACGATCTCGCTCGCCACCTCGCCGGCGGGGAGCCCACCCATGCCGTCCGCGACCGCCACCAGGCGATCACCGGCGAGGGCGGAGTCCTCGTTGTTGGTGCGGACCAGGCCGACGTCGTTGAGGATGGCCGAGCGGAGGATGAGCGTCATGCGACAAGCTTGCCAAGAACACCCTTGATCCGTCTCTACGCACTAGTGCGTAGGCTGACAGAAATGATGCCGGTGTCCATGGTCGGACGCGCCGGCGAGCGTGCCGAGCTCGACCGGGCGTGGTCCACCGTGGTCGACGCCGGCCGTCCGTCGCCCGCCGTCACGGTGATCACCGGGGCGGCCGGGGTGGGCAAGAGTCTGCTGGTCGCGGCCGCGGTGGAGGGCTTCTCGCCCCGCCCGGCGGTGGTCCTGTCCGGCGCCGCCCGGCTGCACGACCCGGCCCCGTACGACTGGTTGGCGGCGGTGCTCAGCGGCCGCGACACCAGCGGGCTCGATCTGCCGCCCGACGCGCTGGCCTGGCTCGCCCAGCAGCCCACCGCCCGCGAGCGTTACGCCCCGGGCACCCTGCTGCGGCTGGCGGTGCGGACCGTCCGGCGGCTGGTTGGCGCCGGCCCGGCCGTGTTGGTGGTGGAGGACCTGCACGCCCTCGACCCGGCCAGCCTCAACCTGGTCGGCGAGCTGGCCACCGCCGGGGACCTGCCGGCCCTGCTGGTGGTGGCGAGCCGGCCGCCGGCCGACGCGGTCGCGCCGGACCTCGCCGTCCGCGTCCTGTCCCGGCTCTGCGGGGTACGCGGGGCGGTGCGCCAGCATCTCGGCCCGCTTGGCGTCGCGGAGGTGGCCGAGGTGCTGACCCAGGTGTACGGCGGCACCCGCCCCGCCGGCCGGATCACCAGCGCCGTCTGGCAGCGCACCGGCGGCAACCCGTACGCGCTCACCGAGCTGCTCGCCGCGCACGCCGGCCAGGAACCGGAGGCGCTGATCCACCGGCCGCTGCCGGAGCACCTGCGGCTGCCGGCGCCCCGCCCGGCCGCCCCGCCCGACGCCGAGCTGACCGGCCGGGAGGTGGAGGTGCTCGGTTGCCTGGTCGCCGGGATGTCCAACAAGCAGGCCGCCCGCGCGCTCGGCATCTCGGTCCGCACGGTCACCGTGCACGTGTCGAACCTGCTCCGCAAGACGGGCTCGGCCTCGCGCACGGAGGCGGCGCTGTGGGCGGTGCGGCACCGCGTCCCGTCCCGCCCGCTGGGCTGAGCGGTCCCTGGCTAGGGTGGCCGCGGGACGAACGCGGAGACCGGGGGTGCGGTGATGGCGGGACGGCTGCAACCGGTGCTGGCCGGTGTGGTGACCGCCCTGGTCGGCTTCGCCAGCTCGTTCACGGTGGTGCTGGCCGGGCTGCGGGCGGTCGGCGCCGACGAGGCCCAGGCCGCCTCCGGGCTGCTCGCGGTCAGCGTCGCGTCCGGGCTCTGCGCGCTCTGGCTGGGACTGCGGCACCGGATGCCGATCGCGATCGCCTGGTCGACCCCGGGCGCGGCGCTGCTGGTCGCCACCGGCCCGGTCCCCGGCGGCTGGCCCGCCGCGGTCGGCGCGTTCCTGCTCTGCGGGGTGCTGATCGTGGCCGCCGGTCTCTTTCCCGTGCTGGGTCGGGCGGTCGCCGCGATTCCCGGCCCGGTGGGGGCGGCGATGCTGGCCGGGGTGCTGCTGCCGCTCTGCACCGCGCCGGTCCGGGCGCTGGTGCAGGTGCCCCGGCTGGCCGTACCGGTGATCGTCACCTGGCTGGTGCTGCACCGGTTCGCCCGGCGCTGGGCGGTGCCGGCGGCGCTGGTGGTGGCCGGGGTGGCGATCGCGCTCACCTCGCCCGCGGGTGGCGTCGGCGGGTTCCGGCCGGTGGTCGAGCTGACCGCGCCGGTGTTCACCGTGCCCGCGCTGGTCGGGTTGGCGCTGCCGCTCTTCCTGGTCACCATGGCCGCCCAGAACGTCCCCGGTACGGCGGTGCTGCGCGGCTACGGCTACCGGCCGCCGCTGAACGCGGCGCTGCGGGTGACCGGGCTGGCCAGCGCGTTGGGCGCGCCGTTCGGCGGGCACGCGGTGAACCTCGCGGCGATCAGCGCCGCCCTGGCGGCCGGCCCGGACGCCCACCCCGACCCGGAGCGGCGCTGGATCGCCTCGGTCACCGCCGGCCTGGGGCTGGCTCTGCTCGGGCTGGGCGCGGGCGTGGCGACCGCGCTGGTGCTGCTCTCCCCGCCGGTGCTGATCGAGGCGGTGGCCGGGCTGGCGCTGCTCGGCGCGCTGGCCACGGCGGTCGCCGCGGCGGTCGCCGAGCCGGAGAGCCGGGAGGCGGCCGTGGTGACCTTCGTGGTCACCGCCTCCGGGGTGAGCCTGCTCGGGGTGGCCGGCGCCTTCTGGGGCCTGCTCGCCGGCTGGCTGATGCTGGTGCTCTTCCGCCGACGCGCCGCGTCGCCCTCCCCCGCCCCGGCCACGGTGCCGGCACCCTCCCGCGCGGCGGAGACCGGGTCGGGCGACACCGGGCCGACCGGTAGTGGGTCGGATGCGGGCGCGCCGGCCGAGGCCGGCGAGGTCACGAGGCGCTGACCGTCACGTCCACGCCGGGCGGGGCTGCCTCGGGCATCGAGTGCCTACCGAACTGGCTGTGGAGCTGATGACGTAGACGACTCACCGGGTGTCGGGCGCCGGAGAGGTGAGTCGTTCACGTCATCAGCTCCATAGCGCGTCGACCACACCTGTGGTGGTTGCGACAAGCCCGAGAAAACCAGGTGTCACGTTTCCGCGTCGCCGTGGGCGGGCGGTCACTCCTCCGGGGGGAGGTCGGCGACGCCGACGCCGAGGCGTACCTGGCCGTCGGTGACGGCGGCGATCTGGTCGGCCAGCACGTAGACCGCGCCGGTGCGGGCCAGCTCGGTGGAGACCTTGAGGTAGCCGGTGCGCAGCAGTCGGGCGGCGAGGTCGGCGGGGACGTCCGGCTCCTCGACCGCGGCCGACTCGATCAGCTCGTTGAGGCTGCCGCCCGGGTCGGCGGTCGGCGCCTGCACGGTCACCGCGTTCGGGTCGCCCCGCTGCACGAGGTCGACGGTGCCGACCTCGACGCCGAGGGTGTCGATGACCCGCATGCCGGTGGTGACCCGGGAGATGGTCGCTTGGTGCTCGGTGCCCTGCTGCTCCATTCCCGGGCGGTTCCCGGCCCCGCGCGCCGCTAAACGCCGGGCTGGCTCTCCCCGGCGCTACCCGCCGCTACCCGGCGCTCGGCGGGGCCCAGGCGCTCGGCGGGCGCGGGGAGAGCTCCCGCCAGTTGTCGGTCCCCTCCAGCAGGGCGCGGACGGTCTCCTCGGCCTCGTCGGCGCTGCCGTACTCGTAGAACTGGGAGACGCCTTCGGCACCGCCGGCCCGCTGCTCGACATGCCAGCGGTCCCCGTCCACCCGGAGGAAGACGTCCCGCCGCGCCAGCCGCCCCCATTTGCCGTTCCACCAGTGCTTGCGCTGTTCCATGGCGGGACTCTATCGAACATGTGTACGACACGGGACGGCCCCTGTGGGATTCCCACAGGGGCCGATGTGCATGCTGTCCCGTCAGCGCGGCGCCGGCGGCTCCGTACGCCGACCGAGGACGTCGTCCAGCGCGCCCCGCTGCTGCCCGGGGGTGGTGTGCCCGGCGGCGACGAGGGCGTCGCGGATCTCGGTGAGCAGCTTGACCTCCTCGCTGGGCGCCTTCGGCGGCGGCTCCTCGCCGCGCCGGCGCCGCTCGGCGAGCCGGTTCATCGGGAAGACGACCAGGAAGTAGAGCGCCGCCGCGGTGAGCAGGAAGGTGATCAGGGCGTTGACGAAGGCCACCCAGTCGAAGGGGATCTCCCGGAAGGTCGGGGTGGAACCGGTGAGGCCGTTCTTGCTGCCGGTGATCAGCGCGATGAAGACGCGGACCAGTGGTTCGAGGAACGACTTGGTCAGTTGCGTGACCACGCCCGTGAACGCGGCACCGATGACGACACCGACCGCGAGGTCGACGACGTTGCCGCGCATGATGAAGTCTTTGAAGCCCTTGAGCATCCGTACTCCCGTGCTGTCCGATTCTGCGTCCGGGACAACCTATGCCCCGGAAGGCGGCTCCAGAAAAGCACCGGCCTCGATCGCCGCGCGCTCCGGATCGCCGTCCCGGATCGCGGCGACGAGTCGACCGTGGTCGACGTACCGCTCGGGCTCCAGCGCGTCTCCCATGGCCTGCGCGACGGTGCTGCGCATGGCCGCGCCGACCGAGGCGTAGAGCTCGGCGAGCATGCCGTTGTGCGCGGCGGCCACCACCGCGGTGTGCAGCGCCGCGTCGGCCTCCACGAACTCCGCCACCCGGCCCGAGCGCCAGGCGGCCTCCCGGGTGGCGAGCGCGTCGTCGAGCGCCGCCAGGTCCGCAGGGGTACGCCGCAGCGCGGCCAGCCGGGCGGCCTCCACCTCGAAGGCGCGCCGGACCTCGACCACCTCGGCCATCCGGTCGTCGGTGAGCCGGCGGGCCACCACCGGGGCCAGTTCGTCGGTGGAGACCACGTACGTCCCGGAACCCTGCCGGCACTCCAGCACCCCGGCGTGCACCAGCGCGCGGACCGCCTCGCGGACCGTGTTGCGCCCCACCCCGAGCGCCGCGACCAGCTGCGGCTCGGTCGGGATCCGCCCGCCGACCGGCCACTCGCCGCCGAGGATCCGCTCCCTGAGCTGGGCGATCGTCTGGCGCACCCGGTGCCCGCGTGGGGGCACGGCGACGGAATCGACGACGGGTGTCACCGGTTACACCTCCTGCCGAAATTCATCCCATGATTGTAGGTTCGAGGTCATGACCCCGCCACCCACCACCGCCGAGGCCCCCGCCGTCGACCGGTCCGCCGCCCACCCGGCCGCGCCCACCGCCGACGTGACGCCCGCCCCGGCCGCCGTCGCGCCCCCGGCCGGCGGGCCGTCGGCGGTCCGTGGCGGCGCGCTGGTGCTGGTCGGCATGCTGCTGGTCGCGCTGAACCTGCGCGCCGCGGTGACCAGCCTCGGTGCCCTGCTCGACGAGGTACGCACCGGACTGGCGCTCTCCGGCACGATGGCCGGTTTCGTCACCACCCTGCCGACGATCGCCTTCGCCGGTCTCGGCGCGCTCACCCCGTGGCTGGTCCGCCGTCACCCGCCGGCCCGGTTGCTCGTGGTGGCGATGCTCGCCCTCACCGTGGGGCAGCTGCTCCGGGTGGCCACCGACTCCGCGCTGGTCTTCGTGCTCACCAGCGCGCTCGCGCTGGCCGGCATCGCGGTGGCGAACATCCTGCTGCCGATGCTGGTCAAGCAGCACTTCCCGCACCGCACCGGGCTGGTCACCGGGGCGTACACGATGGCCCTGACGGTGGGTACGACGGTGGCCGCCGCCTCCGCGGTGCCGGTCGCGCACGCCTTCGGCTCCTGGCGGGCCGGGCTCGGCGTCTGGGCCGGGCTGGCCGCGGTGGCCGTACTCCCGTGGGTGCCGCTGGCGCTGCGGGCCCGCGCCGCCCGACGGGCCGCGACCACGACGGCGGCCCCCGTCGCGCGGGTGCGGATCCGGCCGGAACGCACCCGGCTCGGCTGGGCGATGGCGGTCTACTTCGGCGCCCAGTCGCTCAGCGGGTACGCGATCATGGGCTGGCTGGCGCAGCTCTTCCGGGACGCCGGCTACCGTGCCGAGACCGCCGGGCTGCTGCTCGCCGGGGTGACCGCGCTCGGCGTGCCGGTCGCGCTGACGATGCCGACGCTGGCCGGCCGGCTGCGCACGCTACGGCCGCTGGTGCTGGCGTTGACCGCGGCGTCCGCCGCGGCGTACGTCGGTCTCGCCCTCGCGCCGGGCGGCCTCGCGCCGCTCTGGGTGCTGCTGCTCGCCCTGGGGCAGGGCGCGTTCCCGATGATCCTGACGACCATCGGCCTGCGCGCCCGCACCGCCGAGGGCACGGTGGCGCTGTCCGCCTTCGCGCAGAGCACCGGGTACGTGATCGCGGCCCTCGGGCCGCTGCTGGTCGGCGTCCTCTACGAGGCGACCGGGGGCTGGACCGCCCCGCTGGGGTTCCTGATCGCCGCGCTGGCCGTGCAGACGACCGCGGGCATGGTGATCGCTCGTCCCCGCTTCATCGAGGACGAGCGCTGAGGAGAACCGGTCAGGAGGAGGCAGGCGTCGGGTCGCCCGCGACGGCCTGCTCGACCGTCGGGTACGTGTGCAGCACCTCGACCAGACCGCTGACCTCGAGGATGCGCAGCACGCCGCGCTGCGGGGCGGCCAGCCGGACCACGCCACCGGCCTCGTCGGAGCTGTTCTTCGCGCGCACGAAGACCGACAGCCCGGTCGAGTCGCAGAACGACACGTCGGCCAGGTCGAAGACGAGACGGCTGCGGCCCTTGTCGAGCAGATCGGTGATCTGGTCCTGGAGCTGCGGTGCGGTCGCCATGTCGAGCTCGCCCGCGACCGAGACGACGACCACGTCGCCGCGCTGTTCCGTGTGCACCGTCAAGGACATTCGGACCTCCTGTTATCGGTGGAACGGTATCCCACGAACGGCGGAACACGCAGAACGGGAGCGGCATCCGGTGTGCCTGATCATTCCTTTGCCTCGTGGCAACTACCGGGCCGGTCTGCGGTGATAGAGTCCGGCCGGCCCAGCTCAGAGGAGGTAGCCATGGCGATGACCACGGAGGAAGGTGACCGGTTCGTCGGCCTGCTCACCGAGCACGCCGAGCAGATCGTCCAGCGATGGACCGAGCTGGTGACCGCCTCGCTGCGCGGCCGGCTCAGCCAGGCCGAACTGCGTCTCCAGGTGCAGGAGCTGCACCGTAGCATGATCAACGCCGGTGGTCACGGCCTCGCGGACATCAGCGCGGAACCCGCCGCCGAGCTGCGGGCCGTACTCGGCGAGCTGTCCCGCAACCGGGCCCGGCAGGGCTTCTCCGCCACCGAGACCGCGGTCAGCATCTACGCCCTCAAGGACGTGCTGGTCGAGCTGGCCGACGCCGGCGAGGCCACGCTGGCGCTGCGCGACGTCGTCGCCTTCGCCGGCGTGGTCGACCAGATGGGCCTCTCCACCTTCGAGACCTACGTGCAGGCCCGCGAGGGCCTGATCGCCGACCAGGCCGAGCAGCTGCTCGAACTCTCCACCCCGGTGGTCAAGATCTGGGACGGCGTGGTCGCCGTGCCGCTGGTCGGCACGCTCGACTCGGCCCGCGCCCAGGTGGTGATGGAGCGGCTGCTCCAGACCCTGGTCGACACCGGCTCCCCGTACGCGATCATCGACATCACCGGCGTGCCGGCGGTCGACACCCAGGTCGCCCAGCACATCCTGAAGACGGTGGTGGCCGCCCGGCTGATGGGCGCCGACTGCATCATCTCCGGCATCCGGCCGCAGATCGCCCAGACCATCGTCGCCCTCGGCATCGAGTTCGGGGACATCGCCACCAAGGCCAGCCTCGCCGACGCGCTGCGGCACGTGCTGCGCCTCACCGGCGTTGAGACGGCTCGCCGCCACCCGCGTCGGGAGGCGTGATGGAGCGGGTGCCGATCCTCAAGATCGGCGACATCCTGCTGGTCTCCATTCAGATCGACATGTCCGACCAGACGGCCGTCGCCCTCCAGGAGGACCTGGCCGAGCGGATCGTGGCCACCGGCGTGCACGGCGTGATCATCGACATCACGGCGCTGGACATCGTCGACTCCTTCGTCGGGCGGATGCTCTCCACCATCGCCTCGATCTCCAAGGTGCTCGACGCCGAGACGGTGGTCGTCGGGATGCGTCCGGCGGTCGCCATCACGCTGGTCGAGCTGGGCCTGTCGCTCCACGGCATCCGGACCGCGCTGAACGTCGAGCGCGGCATGGAGCTGATCGCGGCGACCCGCGCGGACGACGACTTCGGGTTCGACGACGATCCGGAGGTTGCGGAGCCAGGGACGGCGGCGACATCAGCATGACCGCGGGCGTCGACCTGGGCCCCAGGGCGCAGGCGATCGGCAGCGACGAGGACGTCGTGCGGGTCCGGCAGCTGGTGCGTACGGTCGCGGTGGCCGCCAAGCTCTCCCTGGTCGACCAGACCAAACTCGTCACCGCCGCCAGCGAGCTGGCCCGCAACACGCTGATCTACGGCGGTGGCGGCGGCGCCGAGGTGACGGTGGTGGAGGACGGCCGGCGCCGAGGCGTACGGGTGGTCTTCGCCGACTCCGGTCCGGGCATCCCCGACCTGGACCTCGCGCTGACCGACGGCTACACCACCGGCGGCGGACTCGGGCTGGGCCTCAGCGGGGCCCGGCGCCTGGTCGACGACTTCGACATCCAGACCGCCGTCGGCGAGGGCACCCGGATCACCGTCACCAAGTGGTCCCGGTGAACACCGACGCCGTTCCCGACCCGGGCAGCTGGTTCCGGGTCGAGAACAGCAGCGCCGCCAGCTCGGTGCGGCGCGCCGCCGAACGCCTCGGCGGCCGGCTCGGCCTCGACGCCAACCGGATCGCCGAGCTCGCCATCGTCGCCGCCGAGCTGACCAGCAACCTGGTCAAGCACGCCCAGGAGGGGCTGCTGCTGCTGCGGCCCGTCCGGGACGGCGGCGAGGCCGGCGTGGAGCTGGTCGCCATCGACTCCGGCCCCGGGATGGTCGACCTGACCGTCTCCTCACGCGACGGCCACTCCACCACCGGCACCCTCGGCATCGGCCTGGGCGCGATCAGCCGGCAGGCGAGCTGGTACGACGCCTGGTCCTGGCCGGGGAAGGGCACCGTCCTCGCCGTGCAGGTCTGGCCCAAGGACGCGCCGGTGCCCCCCGCCTGGGCGGCCGGGCTGACCCGCCCGATCAGCGGCGAGCAGATCAGCGGCGACGGCCACGCCGTCCGGGTGGCCGACGGCCGGCACCAGGTGCTGGTCTGCGACGGCCTCGGGCACGGGTCGCTGGCCGGGGCGGCCGCCGACGCCGCGCTGGCCGCCTTCCGTACCGCGCCGGCCGCGCCTCCCGCCACGGTGGTGCAGCACCTGCACCGCGCGATGACGCACACCCGGGGCGCGGCCCTGGCGGTGGCCGAGCTGGACCCGTCGGCCGGGCTGCTCCGGTACGCCGGGCTGGGCAACATCGCCGGCGTCGTGCTCGGGCCGGCCGACGAGCGGCGGGGCCTGGTCTCGCTGCCCGGCATCGCGGGGCACCAGCGGCCGGCGGTGCGGGAGTACGACTACGCCTTCCCGGCGGGCGCGACCCTGGTCATGCACAGCGACGGCGTGGTCGACCGGTGGCGGATCGGCGACTATCCCGGGCTCACCACCCGGTCGCCGCTGGTGCTCGCCGCGACCCTGCTGCGCGACGCCGGCATCCGCCGCGACGACGCCTGCGTCCTGGTCGCCAGGACACCGTCGTGACCGCCGGCGAGCCGCTGCTGCGGATGGCCCTGCGGGTGGAGCAGGACATCTTCCTCGTCCGCCAGCGGGGGCGTGAGGTCGCCGCCGCCGTCGGTCTGGAGCACCAGGACCAGGTCCGGCTCGCCACCGCGCTCAGCGAGGTCGCCCGCGACCTGTTGCGTACCGTCGACGGCGCGGACGTCGCCTTCCACGTGGTGCGCGGTCCGGACGGCCGCAGCGTCCTGCGCGTCGACCTGACCCCGGCCCGTCCCCTGCCGGACGACCGGTACGAGCCGCAGTCGGGCGCGGTGGCGCGTCTGGTGGACACCCTGGGCGTGACCAGCGAGGAGGGGGATACGGTCGTGAGGATGTCCCGACGTGTCCCGGCCGCCGCCCAGGCGCTGACCGAGGCGCGGCTGGCCGAGCTCCGTGCCGAGCTCGGGCACAGCGCGCCCGGCACCGCCCTGGACGAGCTCGCCACGCAGAACGAGCAGCTCATCGCCGCCCTGGACGAGGTCCGCAGCCAGCGCGACGAGCTGGCCGTGCTCAACGCCGAGCTGGAGGAGACCAACCGGGGCGTCATGGCGCTCTACACCCAGCTCTCCGAGGAGTTGGAGGAGACCAACCGCGGCGTGGTGGCGCTCTACGCCGAGCTGGAGGAGAAGTCGGCGCAGCTGCGGGCGGCGAGTGAGTCGAAGAGCCGCTTCCTGGCCAACGTCAGTCACGAGCTGCGGGCCCCGGTGACCGCGATCATCGGGTTGGGGCGGTTGCTCACCGACTCCGCCTCCGACCCGCTCACCGCGGAGCAGTCCGAGCAGGTGGAGCTGATCCGCTCCTCGGCGGCCGACCTGCTCTCCCTGGTCAACGCCCTGCTCGACCTGGCCAAGGCGGAGTCGGGGCGGATCGAGCCGGAATGGGCCGACGTCGACCTGCGGGCGGTCTTCGGCCAGCTGCGTGGCACGCTGCGGGCGCTGGCCAACCGGTCGACCGTCGAGCTGGTGGTGGAGGAGCCGCCGGCGCCGGCCGTGCTCCGCTCCGACGAGGTGCTGCTCTCCCAGGTGCTGCGCAACCTGCTGCACAACGCGCTCAAGTTCACCGAGCACGGCGAGGTGCGGATGACCGCGCAGTGCGACGACGGGCGGTGGCGCCTGTCGGTCTCCGACACCGGCGTCGGCATCGCCCCCGAGCTGCGCGAGCGGATCTTCGAGGAGTTCTACCAGGTGCCCGGGGCCAACCGGGTGGGCGGCACCGGCCTCGGCCTGCCGTACGCGCGGCGGTTGGTGACCCTGCTCGGCGGCACGCTGGAGCTGACCAGCGAGCCCGGCCGGGGCAGCACCTTCACGGTCGTCCTACCGGCGAGCGGAGCGTGACGGTGGTCGGCGGCCAGGCGACGGTGCTGGTGGTCGACGACAGTCGCACCAAGCGCTACCTGCTGGTCAGCTGGCTGACCCGGGCCGGCTTCACGGTCCGGGAGGCGGAGACCGGCACCGAGGCGCTGGAACGGGTCGGGGTGGACCGGACGATCGACCTGGTGGTGCTCGACGTACGACTGCCCGACCTGAGCGGCTTCGAGGTCTGCGAGCGGATCAAGGCGGACCATCCGGCGCTGCCGGTGATCCACGTGTCCGCGCACGCGGTCGACGTGGTGGACCGGGCGCAGGGGCTGACCCGGGGCGCGGACGCCTACCTGACCGAGCCGATCGAGCCGGAGGAACTGGTCGCCACGGCGCACGCGGTGCTGCGCTACTACCAGGCGCGGCAGCGGGCGGAGCTGCTCGCCGAGCGGCTCACCGGGCTGGCCGACACCACCGTCGCGGTGCACGCCGCCCCGAACTTCGTCCGCCTGCTGGAGACGGCGGCGGCGGGCGCGGCCGAGATCTTCAAGAGCCCGGCGGCGGTGATCGCCGAGACCTTCGACGGCGAGTGCCTGGCCGGGATCGCCGCCGGACCGAACGCGCGGCCGGCGATCGTCCCCTGGGTGGTGGACGACACCGGCGTACCGACCGGGGCCACCGTGCGGGTGAACGACCCGGCCGGGTGGGACCTGGTCCCCTGGCCGGCCGGGGACACGGTGACCGTGGCCGCGGCCCGGCTGCGTGAGGACCGCGCCCCGCTCTACGTGGTGGTGCCGACGGCGACCCAGACCGCCCGGAGGCCGGTGCTGGTGCAGCTCGCCCAGGCGGTCGCCTCCGCGGTGGAGGCGCAGCGCTCCTTCGACGAGGAGCACCGGATCGCCGTCACCCTGCAACGGAGCCTGCTGCCCCGCCGGCTGCCCGAGGTCGCCGGCCTGGACCTGGCCGTGCGCTACGAACCGGCCAGCGCGCAGACCGAGGTGGGCGGCGACTTCTACGAGCTGGTGATGCTCGACGGCCACCTGTTGGTGGCGATCGGGGACGTGGCCGGCCACTCGCTGCACGCCGCCACGGTGATGGCCGAGCTGCGCCACGCCGTGCGGGCGTACGCGGTGGAGGGGCACCAGCCGGGGGTGATTCTGGACCGGGTCAACGAGTTGATGCGCACGCTGCTCCGCAACGAGCTGGCCACCCTCTGCATCCTGCTGCTGCACCCGCCGACCGGGCGCATCCGGCTGGCCAGCGCCGGGCACCTGCCGGCGTTGGTGAGCGCCGGTGGCCGGGTGGACTTCATCCAGCAGTCGGCGCCCCTGCTCGGCGTGCGCGCCCCGCGCCCCGACGACCTGGAGTTCGTCCTCCCGGCCGGCGCGACGCTGGTGCTCTACACCGACGGCCTGATCGAGCGCCGGGACGCCACCATCGACGAGGGGCTGGCGGCGCTGGCCGCGTCCGCCGCCCGGGTGGACGACGACCTGGACCGGTTCTGTCAGCGCCTGCTGGTCGAGCTGGCGCCGCCGGAGATCCAGGACGACGTCGCCGTGGTGGCCGTCCGCCGCCGCTGACCGCGCCGCCCCTTCGGCGCGCCGCTGCGGCAGGCTCACGGCGCTTCCTGTGGCCACCTGGTTGCACGGAGAGTGACTTCGGGTCACTCTCACGCAGAGTCACGTGACCGCATCATCGCGTCGCTCCCTTCGCATCCTTTGCTCTGCTGCCGCATCCGCAACACCGCTGTGAGCAGTAGATACGGAAGATGCTCGCGGGGGGTGCGGCCTCGTCGCGTCGGTCACTCTCCGCTGCTGTTGCCTGGGCCGCAGCAGAGCAAAGGATGCGGTGGGGGTCGGCCGAGGTGGGAGCGGAGTAACGGTGACCGGGCCCTGAGGGGGCGGGCGAGCTCAGTGCAGGGAGCGGACGTAGGCCGTGGGGGAGACGCCGGTGACGGCGGTGAAGTCGCGGACCAGGTGGGCCTGGTCGCTGTAGCCGAGGTCGGCGGCGAGCGCGGACCAGTCGGGCGGCCCCTCGGCGGCCCGCTCGATCGCCTCCTGGAGCCGGTAGCGACGGATCACCCACTTCGGACCGACCCCCACGTGGTCCAGGAACAGGCGCTGCAACCGCCGGACGGAGATGCCGTGCCGGCGCGCGAGGTCGTCCACCCGCAGCACGCTGCGGTCGGCGCGGACCGCCTCGGCCAGCGCCATCGCCTCGGCCGCCGCCGGGTCCGTCTCGGGCGCCCAGGCGGTGAGGAAGGCGTCCAGGGCGAGGCGGCGCTCGGTGTCCGTACCCGCGCAGTGGCCCCCGCCTCCCGCGGAGCCGGCGGCGGCCCGGGCGGCGTCGGGGACCTCGGACAGCGGGCGGCGCTCGCCGGTCAGTTCGGCGACCGGGCGTCGCCAGAACGGCCGGAACCCGCCCGGACGGAACTGGATCCCGCTGACCCGGCCGGTGCCGGTCAGGGTGATCGAGAAGAGCCGCTGCCCGACGCCGGCGATCTCGGCGGTCTCCGGGCCGCCCTCGGCGCGCTGGAAGACCACGTTGACCGCCGGGTGCGGCACCAGGCGCTGCGCGAACGGCGCGCTCAGCGCCCAGTCGATCAGCCAGTAGTGCTCCACCCAGGTGCGCAGCGCCGGGGCGGGCAGGTGCCGGCGGAACCGCACCTCCCGGCGCAACCGCTCCGGGTCGAGGATGCCCCGGTTGTCCCCGCGTGGCTGTCGCATTCCTTCAAGACCACCTTCGTACGCTGGCCCTATGGGAACGAAGACTAGCGATCTGCTGGCCGCCGCCGCACCGCACACCGTGGCGGTGGTCCGGGCGATCACCGACGATCAGCTGGACCTGCCCACGCCCTGCCCGGACTACACCGTCCGGGACCTCGCCAACCACCTGTACGACGTGGTGGTCAACTTCCAGACGCTGGCCCTGCGGCGGGAGGTGGACTGGTCGGCGAAGACGGACCACCTGACCGAGGGGTGGCGGGACCGGTTCGCCGAGGAGACCGGCCGGCTGGTCGAGGCGTGGGCCGACCCGGCCGCCGAGGAGGGCGCCTCACCCGGCATGGGGCTGCCACAGGAGACGGTCGGCCTGATGGGGGTCATCGACCTGGCCGTACACGGCTGGGACCTGGCCCGGGCCACCGGGCAGCCGTACCGCCCGGCGCTGGAGGTCACCGCCGCCGGGCATCGGTTCCTGGACGAGATGGGCCCGATGGGCCGCCAGATGGGCGCCTTCGGGCCGGAGGTGGAGACCGGCCCGGACCGCACCGAGCTGGATCGTCTGCTCGGCCGCGCCGGCCGCGACCCGGCCTGGAGCCGGTGAACCGCATCGACGGTGCTTGACGCCAGCTATTCACCGAGTGAATAGTGGGGCGGTGTCCACCTCGCACGTCCTGCTCGGGCTGCTCGCCGCCGGCAACCGGCACGGGTACGAGCTGAAGCGTGCCCACGACACCCGGCTGCCCCGGGCGAAGCCGCTGGCGTTCGGGCAGGTCTACGCGACGCTGGGCCGGTTGGCGCGCGACGGCCTGGTGGTGGCCGCCGGGCAGGAGCGCGAGGCCGGCCCGGAGCGGACGTCCTACGCGCTCACCGGTCAGGGCCGCGAGGCGCTCGACCGGTGGCTCGGCGCCGTCGAGCCGCCCGCGCCGTACGTCACCAGCACGCTCTTCGCCAAGGTGGTGGTGGCGCTACTGGTCGCCGACGTGGGCGCCGCCCGGTCGTACCTGGTCGCGCAGGGGCGGGCGCACACCGACCGGCTGCGCGAACTCACCGCCGTCAAGACGGCGCCCTCGGCCACCCTCGACGACGTCGTCTCGGCCGACTACGCCATCGCCCACCTCGACGCCGATCTGAGGTGGCTGCGGACCACCCTGGACCGGGTCGCCGACTGGCACCAGGAGGTGCATTCGTGACGCAACTCCAGGCTCGCGGCGTGGTGAAGGCGTACGGGCCGACACCCGCCCTGCGCGGCGTCACCCTCGACGTCGCCGAGGGCGAGATCGTCGCCGTCACCGGCCCCAGCGGCTGCGGCAAGTCCACCCTGCTGCACTGCCTGGCCGGGATCCTGCGCCCGGACGCGGGCCAGGTCACCTGGCGCGGCGAGCGGATCGACACCTGGTCGGAGGCGGCCCGGTCCCGGCTGCGGCGCACCGAGTTCGGGGTGCTCTTCCAGTTCGGGCAGCTCGTCGCCGAGCTGACCGCGGCGGAGAACGTCGCCCTCCCGCTGCTTCTCGCCGGCACGGGGCGGCGAGAAGCGCGGGTGGCGGCCCTCGGCTGGCTGGACCGGCTCGGGGTGGCCGAGGTGGCCGACGTCCGGCCCGGCGAGATGTCCGGCGGGCAGCAGCAGCGGTGCGCCACCGCCCGCGCCCTGGTCACCGAGCCCCGGGTGCTCTTCGCCGACGAGCCGACCGGCGCGCTGGACACGCTCAGCGGCGAGCAGGTGCTCACCCAGCTGGTCCGGCTCGCCCGCCAGCAGCGCACCAGCGTCGTGCTGGTCACCCACGAGCCGCGGATCGCCGCGTACGCCGACCGGGAGGTGATGCTCCGCGACGGCACCGTCGACGGCAGCGGGCTCGGGCTCGACCTGCCGCTCGCCGGTGGTGCCCGGTGAGGCCCGCCGTCCTGCTCCGGCTCGCCCTGGCCGGCAACCGCACCGACACCGCCCGGGTGGTGCTGACCGCGCTCAGCGCCACCCTCGCCACCCTCGCCGGCCTGGCCGCGCTCACCGTGCTGGCCATCCCGACGCCGCGCTGCTGCGACGGCCGCAACCTCTCTGAGCAGTACGGCAACGCCCTGCTCCGCGAGCCCGGCCTGCGCGGCGGCACGGCGGTCGCGCTGCTCCTGCTCACCGTGCCGGTGCTGGCGCTGGCCGGGCAGTGCGCCCGGCTCGGGGCCCCCGCCCGGGACCGGCGGCTCGCCGCCCTGCGCCTGGCCGGGGCCACCCCCGGCCAGGTGACCCGGCTCGCGGTGCTGGAGACCGGCCTGGCCGGCCTCCTCGGCACCCTGCTCGGGCTGGCGGTCTTCCTCGCCGGACGACAGGTGCTGCACCGGCCGGACGCGCGGGGACGGCTCGCACTCCCCACCGACGTGCTCCCGGACACCGGCGTGATCGTGGCGGTGGTGCTCGGGCTGCCGCTGGTCGCGGCGCTGGTCGGCGCGGTGCTGCTGCGCCGGGTCACCGCCACTCCCTTCGGCGTGGTGCGCAAGGTCCGCCGCGAGCGCGCGCCCGGTCCGTGGGCCGGCGTGCTGATCCTCGCCGGACTCGCCGCCTTCGCCGCCCTGGACCCGGTGCTCGACTGGTACCAGGAGCGGCACAGGGAACCCCCGGTGCTGCTACCGCCCCTGCTGCTGGTCGGGGGCGCGCTCGCCGCGATCATCGGGGTGGTGGTCGGCACCGGCTGGCTGTCGTACACCGCCGGTCGGTTGCTGCACCGGTACGCCCGGCGGCCGGCCGCGCTGCTGGCGTCCCGCCGGTTGACCAGCGACCCGTGGGCCGGCAGCCGCACCTTCGCCGCCCTGCTGGCGGCGGTGATCGTGGGGGGCGGTGCGGCCGGGATGCGGGCGGCCTTCGGCGCCCACGCGGAGCTCGAACGCCTCACCGGCCAGGGCCTCGCCGGAGGTGACGGCTTCTACCTGCGCACCACCGGCCTGGTCGACCTGGCGGTGGGCGTCGCCATGGCGATCGCCGCCGGCGGGCTGATCGTCGCCCTGGTCGAGGGGATCGTCTCCCGGCGCCGGGCGTATGCGGCGCTGGTCGCCACCGGGGTGCCCCGGGGCACCCTCGGCCGGTCGATCGCCTGGCAGGCGCTGGCCCCCGCGGTGCCGGCGGTCGGGCTCGCGCTCACCGTGGGTCTGCTGCTCAGCCGGGGCGTCGCCGGTGGCACCGCCACCGCCGGCGGCTACTCCACCGAGGTCTGCGACGCGGCCGGGTCGCTCTGCGCGGACCCGGCGACCCGGGGGCGGTACCTGCGGACCGTGTGGGTGCCCGAGGTGACGGTCACGCCGGACGTACCGCTGGGGCAGTTGGCCCTGGTCGGCGCCGGCGCCCTGGTCGCGGTGCTGGTCACCGTCGGGGTCGGCCTGCTCTTCCTGCGCGCCAGCACGGCGGTCGAGGAACTGCGTACGGCCTGAGGGCGTAACACCGGGTGCGGTCGCGGCGCTTGTGACTCCGGAAGCCCGCCGGTGGGGTGGACCCGCGGGCGGCGGCACAGGGAGATCACCAGATGCACAACCAGCCGGGCGGCGCGCCGCCGGTGTTCGTCGACCGGACCGGGAAGCGTCGCCGCCTCATGACGGTCGCCGGCACCGCCATGGGGCTCGGCCTGCTCACCAGCATCGGGCTGATCGCGGCCGGGATCTTCGGCGGCAGCACCGTGCCGCTGCCGGGCTGGACCGACCCCCGGGCGCGTCCACCGGTGGAGGCGGGCGTGGACGCCCCGGAGGAACTGGGCCAGCCGGCCAGCCCGACGCCTTCGACGCGACCGTCGGCGGCGAGCACCGCCGGGCCGACGCCCAGCCGGACGGCCGGCCCACCCGTCGCCACGACCGCCCGCCCGGGGTCCCAGCAGTCCGACGGCGTACCCGGCCAGGGTGACGTGCGGCGTACCGGCAAGCCCAGCCGCTCGCCCGGCAAGCCGCGCTGACCGTGGCGCGTCACGTCGCCCGCCGGGACCCGCGGGCCCACTGGGTGCTGCTCCTGCTCGGCCTGCTCCTGCTGCTCGCCGCGCTCACCGTCAACGGGCTGGTCACCGGGCTCACCGGGGGCTCCGGAGGGTCCGCCGCCCCGGACGTGCCCGGGCCGAGGTCGGTCACCGACGGCGGGCCGGTGGTGCGGCTGGACCAGCCGGAGCCGGTCAGCCGGCGGATGCCGGACCGCACGGTCGCGCTCACCTTCGACGACGGGCCGGACCCGAGGTGGACGCCCGAGCTGCTCGACGTGCTGCGCCGGCACAAGGCGCACGCCACCTTCTTCGTGGTCGGCTCCCGGGTCAACGCGCACCCGGAGCTGGTCCGGCGGATCCTCGCCGAGGGGCACGAGCTGGGCTCGCACACCTACACCCACGCCGACCTCGCCACGGTCTCCGGCCGGCGGGCGGAGCTGGAGCTGTCGCTCACCCGCAAGGCGATCGCCGCGGCCACCGGCCGGGAGGTCACCCTGCTCCGGCCCCCCTTCTCGTCCACCACCCCGACGCTGACCGCCGCCGGTTACGACGCGTTGCGCGCCGCCGCCGGCAGCGGGCACGTGGCCGTGCTCGCCGACCTCGACACCAAGGACTGGCAGCGTCCCGGCGTACCGGCGATCGTGCGGGCGGCGAACCCGCGGCCGGGACGGGGCGCGGTGGTGCTGATGCACGACGGCGGCGGTGACCGGGGCCAGACCGTGGCGGCCGTGGACCAGCTGCTCACCGGGCTGTCGAAGCAGGGCTACCGGTTCACCACCGTCTCCGCGGGCATCGACGCGCCGCCGTCGACCGTTCCGGCCGGCGTCGGCACCCGGCTGAGCGGCCACGCGCTGCGCTGGACCCAGACCGGGGCGGAGTGGGCGGCCACCGCGATGAACGGCCTGCTCGCCGTCGCGCTGGTGCTCGGCGTCGCCCGACTCGCCGTGCAGGTGACCTGCGCGCAACTGCACGTCCGCCGGGTACGCCGGCCCCGGCACCCCCGGCCGCCGGTCACCGCGCCGGTCTCGGTGATCGTGCCCGCGTACAACGAGGCGGCGAACATCGCGGCGACGGTGCGGTCGCTGGTGGCCAGCGCGTACCCGGCGCTGGAGGTGATCGTGGTGGACGACGGCTCCACCGACGGCACCGCCGACATCGTCGAGCGGATGGGCCTGCGCGGGGTGCGCGTCGTCCGGCAGGCCAACGCCGGCAAGCCGGCCGCGCTGAACACCGGCATCCGGGCCGCCCGCGCCGACCTGCTGGTGCTGGTCGACGGGGACACCGTCTTCCAGCCGGACACCGTGCACCGGCTGGTGCAGGGCTTCGCCGACCCCACCGTCGGGGCGATCTCCGGCAACACCAAGGTCGCCAACCGGCGCCGGCTGCTCGGCCGCTGGCAGCACCTGGAGTACGTGATCGGCTTCAACCTCGACCGCCGCATGTACGACGTGCTGGAGTGCATGCCGACCATCCCCGGCGCGATCGGCGCGTTCCGCCGCGAGGTGCTGCTCGCCGTCGGCGGCGTTCCCTCGGACACCCTCGCCGAGGACACCGACCTGACCATGCAGGTGCTCCGGGCCGGCTGGCGGGTGGTGTACGAGGAGGCGGCGATCGCCTGGACCGAGGCGCCCTCCTCGTTGCGCCAGCTCTGGCGGCAGCGGTACCGCTGGTGCTACGGCACCATGCAGGCGATGTGGAAGCACCGGCACGCGCTGCGTGAGCCGGGGGCCGGGGGCAAGCTGGGCCGGCGGGGCCTGCCGTACCTGACGGTGTTCCAGATCGTGCTGCCGCTGGCCGCCCCGGCGGTCGACGTGTTCGCCGTCTACGGGCTGCTCTTCCTGCCCTGGTCGACGCTGGTGCTGGCCTGGCTGGGGCTGCTCCTGCTCCAGGCGCTGACGGCCGCGTACGCGCTGCGGCTGGACCGGGAGCGCTTCGGTCCACTCTGGGCGCTGCCGTTGCAGCAGCTGGTCTATCGGCAGGTGATGTACCTGGTGGTGGTGCAGTCGGCGGTCACCGCGGTGATCGGCAACCGGCTGCGGTGGCAGCGGATGGTCCGCACCGGCGAGGCGGCGGCGCTGGTCGGCGCGGCCCCGCCCGGCCACCCGCGCTGACCGGCCCGGGCGCCGGGTCAGCGGGTCAGCGCGGGCCGAAGAGGCCGGCCGACCAGGAGAGGGCCAGGCCGAGCACCGCCGAGCAGCAGCAGACCAGCAGGGCGCCGGCGACCACACCGACGATGAGCCAGGCCGGCCCGCGCCGGGCCGCACCCGCTTCCGCCTCCGGCGACGGTACGTCCGGACCGGGCGGCTCCTCGTCCGCCCGGCCCTCGTCATGTTCGGTCAACCCGGGCGGCCTCAGGCGCGGCCGAGCTTGTCGAGGACCCAGGCGTTGATGAACGCCTCCTCGCGCCAGGCGTCGTACCGGCCGCTGGGGCCGCCGTGCCCGGCACCCATCTCGGTCTTGAGCAGGTAGTCGCCCTGCGGGGCGAGCGCCCGCAGCCGGGCGATCCACTTCGCCGGCTCGTGGTAGAGCACCCGGGTGTCGTTGAGGCTGGTCACCGCGAGGATCGCCGGGTAGTCGACGGCCGCGACGTTCTCGTACGGGGTGTACGACTTCATGTACGCGTACACCTCCGGGTCGGCCAGCGGGTTGCCCCACTCCTCCCACTCGGTGACGGTCAGCGGCAGCGACGGGTCGAGGATCGAGGTGAGCGCGTCCACGAAGGGCACCTGCGCGACGATCCCGGCGAACGCGTCGGGGGCCAGGTTGGCCACCGCGCCCATCAGCAGCCCACCGGCCGAGGCGCCCCGGGCGACCAGCCGGTCGGCGGCCGTCCAGCCGGCCTTGACCAGGTGCCGGGCGCAGGCGACGAAGTCGGTGAAGGTGTTCTTCTTGGCCAGCAGCTTGCCCTCGTCGTACCAGCGCCGGCCCAGCTCGCCGCCGCCGCGGATGTGCGCCACGGCGAAGACGACGCCCCGGTCGAGCAGGGAGAGCCGGGCGATGGAGAACCACGGGTCCATGCTGGCCTCGTAGGAGCCGTACCCGTAGATCACGCAGGGGGCGGAGCCGTCCTTCGGCGTGCCGGCCCGGCAGACCAGCGAGATCGGCACCCGGGTGCCGTCGTCGGCGAGCGCCCAGTCGCGGTGCTGCTCGTAGTCGGCCGGGTCGTACGCCCGCCCGTCCGGCCCCGGCCGGACCGGCTTGCGCCGGCGCAGCACCATCTGCCGGGTGATGAGGTCGTAGTCGTACACCGAGTCCGGGGTGACCAGCGAGGTGTAGCGGAACCGGATCTCCCGGGTGCGGTACTCCGGGTTGGCGTCCAGCCCGACGCTGTAGATCGGCTCCGGGAAGTCGATGTCGTGCGCGTCGCCGTCGCCGACCGGGATGACCCGCAGGCCGGTGAGGCCGTTGCTGCGCAGCGATACGACGAGGTGGTCGGAGAAGGCGTCGACCGACTCCAGCCGGGTGCCGGGGGAGTGCTCGATCAGCGGCACCCAGTCGCCCGGCGCGTCCGCCGAGGTGTACGCCAGCGCGAAGTCCTCCGCGCCGTCGTTGTGCAGGATCAGGAAGCGGTGGCCGTGGTGCTCCACGGTGTACTCGACGCCCTGCCGGCGCGGGGCGATCACGGCCGGCTCGCCGGTGGGGTTGCCCGCCGGGATGACCCGGACCTCGCTGGTGACCTTGCTGTGGATGTCGATGACCACGAAGCGCTCGGAGCGGGTCAGGTCGACGCCGACCCAGAACCGCTCGTCGTCCTCGGCGTGCACCACCACGTCCTCGCCCGACGGGGTGCCGACGACGTGCCGCCACACCCGGTCGGGCCGCCACGCCTCGTCCACCGTGACGTAGAAGAGCACCGAGGCGTCCGTCGACCAGGCGGTGCCGTAGAAGGTGCCGGGCACCTCGTCGGCGAGCAGCTCGCCGGTGGTCAGGTCCTTGATGCGCAGGGTGAACCGCTCGTCGCCGGAGAAGTCCGTCGAGTACGCCAGCCAGCGCCCGTCGGGGCTGACGTCGAACGCGCCGAGGGCGAAGAAGTCCTGCCCCTCGGCGAGCAGGTTGCCGTCGAGCAGCACCTCCTCGCCGTCGAGCGGGGCGCCGTCCTCGCTGACCGGCGGCGTGGTCTCGCCGTCGCGGACCGCCCGGCGGCAGTGCACGCCGTACTGCTGGCCCTCGACGGTGCGGGTGTAGTACCAGTAGCCGCCCTTGCGGCTGGGCACCGACAGGTCGGTCTCCTGGGTGCGCCGGCGGGTCTCCTCGAACAGCTCCGCGCGCAGCCCCTCCAGGTGCGCCGTGCGGGCCTCGGTGTACGCGTTCTCGGCGGTCAGGTGGGCGATCGTCGCCGGGTCGTCCTTGGTGGCGAGCCAGGCGTACTCGTCGACGACGGTGTCGCCGTGATGGGTGCGCTCGGTGGGCACCCGTTTCGCGACGGGCGCGGCGGTCTTCTTGGTCACGGGCGTCACGTTACCGGCCGGACGCCGCCCGCGACCCGGCCTCGTCGCCCGACCCGCCGCCAGGTCTTTCGAACATGTGTACGATGACCGGCATGGCGGCAGCGGCACGTTCCACCGGCGCGATGGAGATCACCCGACGGCTCACCGCGATCTGCGGTCCCTCCTTCGCCCGCTTCGCGGGCGCGGCCGACGAGGTCGCCGGGCGAGCGGCCCGTTGGGTGGCGGTGCCGGGCGGCGCGGAGTCCGCCGCCGAGGTGCTGCGGCTGGCCGCCCGGCATGACCTGAGCGTGGTGCCCCGGGGCGCGGGCACGAAGATCGACTGGGGTGCCGCCCCGGAGCGGGTCGACGTCATGCTCGACACCGGCCGGCTCGCCGGCCTCGGCCACCAGCCGGTCGGCTCGCCGGTCGCCGAGATCGGCGCCGGCACCCCGCTGCGCGCGGTGCAGTCCATCCTGGAGCGCACCGGCCGGCGGCTGCCGCTGGATCCGCCCTCGCCCGGCGCCACCCTCGGCGGGGTGCTCGCCGCCGACGAGGCCGGCCCGCTGCGCCACCGCTACGGCACCGCCTGCGAGCAGCTCGTCGGCCTGCGCTGGCTGGACGCCGACGGCGAGCTGGTCAGCGCCGGCCCGGCGGAGCCGTCGGCCGGGCCGACCCCGGTCGGGCTCGACGTGGGCCGGCTGCTCTGCGGCTCACAGGGCGGGCTCGGGGTGCTGGTCTCGGCCACGATGCGGGTGCAGGCCGCCCCGGCCAGCCGGGTCTGGGTGACCCGGCCGGTGTGGACGCCGCTGGAGGTGCACGACCTGGTGCGCGCGGTGCTCGCCGCCCGCCTCGACCCGGCCGCCGTCGAGCTCGACCTCCCCGCCGTCGGTTCCCGGTCGCACCGGCCGGTGCACCCGTCGTTGGCGGCGGCCCGCGCCAACCACCCCTCGATGGCCGGCCGGCAGGGCGCGGAGCCGGCCGCGCGGGGCGGCGCCGGCACCCTGGCGGTGCTGCTGGAAGGGGGCCCGGCCGACGTCACCGAGCGGACCGAGCGGCTGCTGGCGCTCTTCGAGGGCCAGGCGAGCGTGCATGACGCCGCTCCGTCGTGGTGGCGGCGCTACCCGTTCGGGCCCGGCGACACCGCGCTGCGCATGGAGGTGCCGATCACCGACCTGCACGCCGCCGTCTACGCGCTGCGCGACGCGGCCGGTGCCCCCGTCCCGGTACGCGGCTCCGCCGGCCTGGGAGTGGTGTACGCGGCCCTGCCCGGGGCGCTGCCCGGCGAGCGGGTCGCCTCGATCCTCGCCGCCGTGCGCGGGGTGCTGCTCGCCCGGCGGGGGCGGTGCGTGGTGGTCAGCGCCCCCGCGCCCGTGCGGCAGGCCGTCGACGTGTGGGGTGAGGCGGCGGTGATCCCCCGGCTCCGGGCGGCGAAGGACCATCTCGACCCGCACCGGCGGCTCGCCCCGGGCCGCCTGCCGGGCGGCCTCTGAGCGGCGCGGCCGACCGTCAGTCCAGCCACCACCGGTGCATGCCGTCGAGCGCCGGCGACAGGCGCAGCACGGTCAGCACGAGCGTGGTGACCGTGGCCGTGAGCAGCAGGACCAGGGCGCGGCGCGGCAGCCGGCCTCGCTCCCGGGCCAGCACCGCGCCGGTGTAGAGGGCCAGGGCCGGCCCGAGCACGACGCCCCCGAGGTACAGCAGGGACACCGCCAGGTAGAGCCAGGCGAACGGGTTCGCCCCGCTCATCCCGAAGGGCACCATGTCCTTCGGGTCGTACTGGCCGGTGACCATCTCCGCCGGGCCCACCCCGGCACTGGCCATCCGGCCCAGGTACGCCGCCGCCGGCACGAGGAACGCGCCGGCGAGCACGAGGTGCCCGGTGAGGATGACGCGGACCCGCGGCGGGCGCTCCTCGCTGACACCCACGCTCGACATGCGGTCACGGTACTCGGATCGACGTGCGTGCGATGTCCCACGCGGTCGGGGCTGTGCGCGACCCCCGGTTGCGGCGTGCCGGGCCTTCCGCCGGCCAGGGCACCCCGACACGCCGCAAACCGGGGTCTCCGGGCGGGCGCGGGCGTCAGAGGGTGTCGTTGCGCAGCACCAGGATGGCGATGTCGTCCCGCGGCGTCTCCACCGAGAAGTTGATCGCGGTGGCGCGCAGCCGGGCGGCGACCACGTCGGCCGAGTACCCGGCGAGCGGGGCGGCGGCGTCCCGCAGGCGGTCGACACCGAACAGCTCCCGGCCACGCCGGCGCTCGGTCACCCCGTCGGTGTAGAAGACCAACGAGTCGCCGGGCCCGAGGGGGACTTCCGCCGTCGGCGAGGTGATCGTGTCGATCAGGCCCAGCGCGGTGCCGCCGGCACCCACGAAGGAGGCGCCCCCCGTGCCGCGCAGCAGCACCGGGCGGTCGTGGCCGGCCAGGTGCAGCGCGACGTCGAGCTGCCCGTACCGGCCGGGCCCGACGGCGGCCAGCGCGAGCGTGCAGTACCGCCCGCCGCCGCGCTCCACCAGCGTCTCGTTCAGCCGGGACAGCACCTCGGGCAGCGGCTTGCCGTCGCCGACCAGCACCCGGATCACGTCCCGCACCAGACCGGTCACGGCCGCCGCCTGCACGCCCTTGCCCGAGACGTCGCCGACCACCACCAGCCAGCGCCCGTCGGGCAGCGGCAGCACGTCGTAGAAGTCGCCGCCGACCTCGGCGTCGTCGCCGGTCGGGACGTACTCGGCGGCGAAGCCGATCCCCTCCACCACCGGCAGCACCGGCGGCAGCAGCGACTGCTGGAGGGTCTGGGCCACCCGGCGCCGCTCGGCGTGGATGCGGGCGTTCTCGATGGCGAGGGCAGCCCGGCGGGCCACGTCCTCCAGCACGGCGACCTCGTCCGGGTCGTGCCGGTGCCGCAGGTGCCGCCCCACGGCCAGGGTGCCCAGCCGCTGGCCACGGGCGATCAACGGCACGGCGAAGCCCTCCATCGGGGCGCCCAGCGGTGCCTGCGCGGCGCTGCGCGACGCCTCCCGCAGCCGGGCCTGGACCGAGTCCGGGCCGACCTCCTCGAGCACCTTGTGCAGCTGCGGCAGCATCGACTCGTCGGCGTGGCTGGAGGCGGCCAGCCGCAGCCGGCCCCACTCGTCGGTGGTGTGCACCGCGCACCACTGGCCGAGCCGGGGCACCACCAGCTGCGGGATCAGTGCCATCGTCAGCTCGACGTCCAGCGACTGGGCGAGCAGTTCGCTCGCCTCGGCGAGGAAGGTCAGCCACGCCTGCCGGCGGACGTCCGCCCGGCGCAGCCGGTCGTTCTCCAGGTGCAGCGACAGCCGTTCGGCGGCGAGCACGGCGAGCGGTCGCGCGTACGCCGAGGGCGCCGCGTCCAGCTCCAGCTCCCCGGCGTACGGGCGGTGCACCGCCAGCGGCACCTGGAGCAGCTCGTTGCCGGGGCGGGGTTGGCGGCCGTACCGGGCCAGCGGCTGGACGCCCTGCCCGTCGCCCCGGTCCAGCCGGACCATGCCGCCGGCCGCGCCCACCATCTCGGCGACCCGGGTCAGCAGGTCGGCGGCGAAGTCGGGCAGCGGGTCGTCCGCGTTCGGGTCGGGGCTGGTCTGGGTCAGCTCGCTCATCGCGGCCGCGCTCGGCGCGGAACTCGCCGGGACGGTCCCCTCCCCACCGCCGGCGGCGACCTGGTCCATCGCCGTCGGGTCGGCCGGCGTGCTGCCGGGGCGGTCCAGCCGGAACCAGACCCCCTTGCCGGTGGGCAGGTAGGTCGTTCCCCAGCGGCTGGCGAAGTGGTCGACCAGCAGCAGTCCGCGGCCCCGCTCGGAGACCTCGCTGATGTCCTCGGTATCGGTGCGGGTGCCGACCATCAGCTCGTCCACCGGCCCGGTGGCGAAGTCGGAGACGGTCACGGTGAGGCCGGCCGGGTCGGCGACGACCTCGATGTCCAGTTCGGTGCGGGCGTGCTCCACCGCGTTGGTGGAGAGTTCGGTGGTCAGCAGCAGCGCCTCGTTGAGCAGGTCGTCGAGGTCGGCCTCGGCCAGCACCGAGCGGACCAGCGCCCGGGCGGCGGCCGGCGTACGCCGGTCGGCGGGCAGCCGGACGCGCCGGACGTGCTCGTTCCGGCCCCCGTCCGTCGCGGGCCCCGTCTCCGCTGACACCCTCGTATCCTCCATCGCCACCGGCCGGGTGCCAACCCGGACCCCGGAGCACGAACCATGCCACACCGGGCGCGGCGCGCACTTCGCGTCCGTGGCATCGACACTTGCGCGGGCACAATGATGGGATGGCGGCGTGTCGGCAAGCGCCGGAGGCCCCGATCTGAGCGAGGAATGATGAGCGCGAAACAGTCGGTGACCGCGGATCCGTCCGCTTCCGAGCACGCGGCGCTTCTCGAGCTGGCGGAGGCGCTGCGTCGGGTGCGGGGCGGCGACTTCAAGGTCCGGCTGCCCCGTCGGGCGGGTGCGGCCGGCGAGGTCGCGGACGCCTTCAACGACGTGGTGTCGATCCAGGAGCGGCAGCACCTGGACCTGCGCCGGATCAGCCGGATCGTCGGCCGGGACGGCCGGCTCACCGAACGCCTCGACGAGGAGGGGTTCGACGGTTCCTGGGCGGAGGGGCAGCGGGCGATCAACTCGCTGATCGACGACCTGGGGCGGCCGACCACCGAGATCGCCCGGGTGATCGTGGCGGTGGCCGACGGCGACCTCTCCCAGCACATGGCGCTGGAGATCGACGGTCGCCCGCTGCGCGGTGAGTACCTGCGCATCGGCCGCACGGTCAACACGATGGTCGACCAGCTCTCGTCGTTCTCCAACGAGGTGACCCGGGTGGCCCGCGAGGTGGGCACCGAGGGCAAGCTCGGCGGCCAGGCCGACGTGCGGGGCGTCGCCGGCACCTGGAAGGACCTCACCGACTCGGTGAACACCATGGCGTCGAACCTGACCGGCCAGGTGCGGTCGATCTCACAGGTGGCGACGGCGGTGGCCAAGGGTGACCTGTCGCAGAAGATCACGGTCGGGGCGCGCGGCGAGGTCGCCGAGCTGGCCGACACGATGAACTCCCTCACCGACACCCTGCGGCTCTTCGCCGAGCAGGTGACCCGGGTGGCCCGTGAGGTGGGCACCGAGGGCAAGCTGGGCGGTCAGGCGGAGGTGCCGAACGTCGCCGGCACCTGGAAGGACCTGACCGACAGCGTCAACTCGATGGCGTCGAACCTGACCGCCCAGGTCCGCAACATCGCCCAGGTCTCCACGGCGGTGGCCCGGGGCGACCTGTCGCAGAAGATCACCGTGGCGGCGCAGGGCGAGATCCTGGAACTCAAGGACACCGTCAACACGATGGTGGATCAGCTGTCGTCGTTCGCCGACGAGGTGACCCGGGTGGCCCGTGAGGTGGGCATCGAGGGCAAGCTGGGTGGTCAGGCGCAGGTGCGCGGGGTCTCCGGCACCTGGCGGGACCTGACGGAGAACGTCAACCAGCTCGCCGGCAACCTGACCAGCCAGGTCCGCAACATCTCGCAGGTCTCCACCGCGGTGGCGAAGGGTGACCTGAGCCAGAAGATCACCGTCGACGCGCAGGGCGAGATCCTGGAGCTGAAGAACACCGTCAACACGATGGTGGATCAGCTGTCGTCGTTCGCCGACGAGGTGACCCGGGTGGCCCGTGAGGTGGGCACCGAGGGCAAGCTGGGTGGCCAGGCCCAGGTCAAGGGCGTCTCGGGTACGTGGCGGGATCTGACCGACAACGTGAACTCGATGGCGTCGAACCTGACCAGTCAGGTCCGCAACATCGCCTCGGTCACCACGGCGGTGGCGAAGGGTGACCTGTCGCAGAAGATCACGGTGGACGCCCGGGGCGAGATCCTGGAGCTGAAGTCCACGGTGAACACGATGGTGGATCAGCTGTCGTCGTTCGCCGACGAGGTGACCCGGGTGGCCCGTGAGGTGGGCACCGAGGGCAAGCTCGGCGGCCAGGCCCAGGTGCGCGGCGTGGCCGGCACCTGGCGGGATTTGACCGACAACGTGAACTCGATGGCGTCGAACCTGACCGCCCAGGTCCGCAACATCGCCCAGGTCTCCACCGCCGTCGCCAAGGGCGACCTGTCGCAGAAGATCACGGTGGACGCGCAGGGCGAGATCCTGGAGCTGAAGTCGACCGTGAACACGATGGTGGATCAGCTGTCGTCGTTCGCCGACGAGGTGACCCGGGTGGCCCGTGAGGTGGGCACCGAGGGCAAGCTGGGTGGCCAGGCCCAGGTCAAGGGCGTCTCGGGTACGTGGCGGGATCTGACCGACAACGTGAACTCGATGGCGTCGAACCTGACCAGTCAGGTCCGCAACATCGCCTCGGTCACCACGGCGGTGGCGAAGGGTGACCTGTCGCAGAAGATCACGGTGGACGCGCAGGGCGAGATCCTGGAGCTGAAGTCGACCGTCAACACGATGGTGGACCAGCTCTCGTCCTTCGCCGACGAGGTGACCCGGGTCGCCCGCGAGGTCGGCATCGAGGGCAAGCTCGGCGGTCAGGCGCAGGTGAAGGGCGTCTCCGGTACCTGGCGCGACCTGACGGAGAACGTCAACCAGCTCGCCTCGACGCTCACCACCCAGCTGCGGGCGATCGCCCAGGTGTCCACCTCGGTGACCCGGGGCGACCTGACCCAGCGGATCGCGGTCAAGGCGCAGGGCGAGGTCGCCGAGCTGAAGGACAACATCAACCAGATGATCGTCACCCTCCGGGAGACGACGAAGAAGAACGCCGAACAGGGCTGGCTCGACTCCAACCTGGCCCGCATCGGCGGGCTGCTCCAGGGCCAGCGTGACCTCGGCGAGGTCTGCCGGATGATCATGATGGAGGTGACCCCGCTGGTCGACGCGCAGCTCGGCGCGTTCTTCCTGGCGGACACCTCCGACGGCGTGATGCGGCTGCGGCTGGCCGCCTCGTACGGCTACGTGGCCCGGGGCCACGACGTGACCTTCGGGCCCGGGGAGGGGCTGGTCGGTCAGGCGGCGCTGTCGCGCCGCACGATCCGGGTGAACGCGCTGCCCGACGGGCGGCTCACCCTGCGCTCCGGGTTGGCCGAGACGCCCCCGGCCGACCTGGTCGTGCTCCCGGTCCTCTTCGAGGGCGAGCTGCTCGGCGTGATCGAGTTCGCCAGCGTGGCGCGCTTCTCCGAGCTGCACCTGGCGTTCCTGGAGCGGCTGGTGCTGACCACCGGCATCGCGGTCAACACCATCCAGGCCAACCGGCGCACCGAGGAGCTGCTGGCGCAGTCGCAGCGGCTGGCCCTGGAGCTGCAGGACCAGTCGGCCGAGTTGCAGCGCACCAACGCCGAGCTGGAGGACAAGGCCAAGCTGCTCTCCGAGCAGAAGGGCAACATCGAGACCAAGAACCGGGAGATCGAACTGGCCCGGCTCGGCCTGGAGGAGAAGGCACAGCAGCTCACCCGGGCCTCGGCGTACAAGTCGGAGTTCCTGGCCAACATGAGCCACGAGCTGCGGACGCCGCTGAACTCGCTGCTGCTGCTGGCCCGGCTGCTGGCCGAGAACTCGGAGCAGAACCTGAGCCGCAAGCAGATCGAGTTCGCCCGCACCATCCACAGCGCCGGCTCCGACCTGCTCTCCCTGATCGACGACATCCTGGACCTGTCCAAGATCGAGGCGGGCCGGATGGACGTCCAGCCGACCGAGATCCGGTTCGACGAGATCCGCGGGTACGTCGAGCAGGCGTTCGCCCCGCAGGCCGAGGAGAAGGGCCTGGACTTCCAGGTACGGGTGGCCAAGGAGCTGCCGCCGGCGCTGGTCACCGACGCCCAGCGGTTGCAGCAGATCCTGCGGAACCTGCTCTCCAACGCGGTCAAGTTCACCGACAACGGCGCGGTGACGTTGCGGATCGCGCCGGCCCCGGAGAGCGCGGTCTTCGACGTGCCGGCGTTGACCAACGCCCGGCAGGTGATCGCGTTCACCGTGATCGACACCGGCATCGGCGTCTCGGACGACAAGCTGTCGCTGATCTTCGAGGCGTTCCAGCAGGCCGACGGCACCACCAGCCGCCGCTACGGCGGCACCGGGCTGGGGCTGTCGATCAGCCGGGACCTGGCGCGGCTGCTGGGCGGCACGATCACCGTCACGTCGGCGCCGGGGCAGGGGTCGACCTTCACCCTCTTCGTACCCGACGTGCTGGCGCCGGACGCGGTGGTGGCACCGCAGCCCCCGTCGCCGCAGCGCGCGGGCCTGCCCTCGTCGTTGCTGATGCCGCCGATGGAGCTGCTGCCCCAGCCGCCGGAGGCCCCGGCCACCCGGCAGCTCGACGGCGCCACCGTGCTGATCGTCGACGACGACGTGCGGAACGTCTTCGCGCTGACCTCCGCGTTGGAGCTGCACGGCATGACCGTGTTGTACTCGGACAACGGGGCGGACGGTGTCCGCCTGCTGGCCGAGCATCCGGAGGTGGACATCGTGTTGATGGATGCGATGATGCCGGACCAGGACGGGTACGAGACCACGAGGCAGATTCGCCGTAACCACCGCTTCGCGGACCTGCCGATCGTCTTCCTGACGGCGAAGGCGATGCCGGGTGACCGCGAGTCGGCGCTCGCGGCCGGGGGCAGTGACTACATCACCAAGCCGGTCGACCTGGACGACCTGATTGAGCGGATGGCGTCGTGGATCGGCGGCCGCCGAGGCGAGGAGACTTCGTGACACAGACAGCCAAGGCGCTGCTGGTGGACGACCGGCGGGAGAACCTGATGGCCCTGGAGGCCATCCTCCAGGGCCTCCCGGTGCAGTCGGTGGCCGTGGAGAGCGGCGAGGCGGCGCTGAAGCAGTTGCTGGTGGACGACTTCGCGGTGATCCTGCTGGACGCCCAGATGCCGGACATGGACGGCTTCGAGACCGCCAGCCACATCAAGCGGCGGGAGCGGACCCGGCACGTGCCGATCATCTTCCTCACCGCCGCCGACAAGGACGCGCAGCTCGCCCTGCGCGGCTACGCGGTGGGCGCGGTGGACTACCTCACCAAGCCCTTCGACCCGTGGGTGCTGCGGGCGAAGGTGTCGGTCTTCGTGGAGCTGTGGGTGAAGACCCGGCAGCTGGCCGCGCAGTCCGACCTGGTGCGGGAGCGGGACGCCCAGTGGCGGGTGCTCACCGACGCCGTCGACGAGGCCACCTCCCTGCTGCGCGGCAACGACGACCTCGACACCCGCGACCGCGCCGTCGACCTCCTCGAGCAGGCCCGCTGGGGCAGCACCACCCCCTGATCCGCGGTACGCGTCCCGCGCCGCCCCAGGACCCGCACAAATTCACGGAAAGAGTGGCCTCGACGGGAAGGCACTCTTCCCGCGAATTGCACTAGGCCGGCGTCTTGACGGCCGAGCCCGCCGTGGCCCGCTCCCGCGCGACGCGGCGGCGCCGGGTCGGCATCCCGAGCGTCGGGTTCGCCACGACCCAGGCGGCGCTCTTGCAGATCAGTTCCTTGTAGACGGCGGCGAGCCGACCGGTCAGTGCCGCCCGCACGGCGCGGTCGTCGGCGGTCACGAACTGGACCACGCCCTCCTTGCGGCCCAGCGAGATGCACTGCTGGAAGTAGCGGATCGGCACGTTCGAGAGCTTCCCGCCGGTCAGGCGCGCGGCGATCGCGTCGGCGGCCTGCCACGTGGCCGGAGAGCCCGAGGCGCACGACATCCGCAGCGGCTTGTTCCCCGGTCCCATCGCGTAGGCCGCGTCGCCGACGGCGTACACGTCGGGGTGCGAGACCGAGCGCATGGTCCCGTCGACCACGATCTGGCCGGCTCCGGTGACCTCCAGGGCGGTCGCCTTCGCGATCGGGTGGACCGCGAAGCCGGTGGTCCACACGGTGACCGCGGCCGGGATGGCCTTGCCGTCGGCGGTCGTGACGCGGTCGGCTTCGACGCCGGTGACGTCGGCGTGCTCGTGCACGGTGATGCCGAGCTTGTCGAGGACCTTCCGCAGGTGCCCGCGGCCCTTGGGCGAGAGCCAGTCGCCGAGGTCGCCGCGGGCGGCGAGGGCGACGTCGAGGTCCGGGCGGGCTTCAGCGATCTCGGTCGCGGCCTCCAGACCGGTGAGGCCGCCGCCGACGACGGTCACGGTCTGCCCGGCCTCCAGGCGGCCCAGGCGCTCGCGCAGCCGGAGCGCTCCGGGGCGGCTGGCGATCTCATGGGCGTGCTCGGCGGTGCCGGGGACGCCTTGGGCGTTCCAGCCGCTGCCGAGGGCGTACACGAGGCTGTCGTACTCCAGCTCCTCGGCGCCGTTCCCGTCGAGGACGGCGACGGTCCTGCGGTCGACGTCCACGCCGGTGACCTTCGCGAGCTTCAGTTCGACGCCGGTGCCCGCGAACATCTCCCTGAGGGGCCGGGGCTTGAGGTCCTGGCCGACCGCCAGCTGGTGCATCCGGACCCGCTCCACGAAGTCGGGTTCGGCGTTGACGAGGGTGATGGCGACGTCCTCGCGGTGCAACCGCTTGGCGAGGCGGCCGGCAGCGATGGCTCCGGTGTATCCGGCTCCGAGGACGATGATGCGGTGCTGCATCTCGGTGCTCCTGTCTGACGCGGGTTCGCCACTTGAACCGGGTGACCCGCCGTTTCCTGACAGGAACGCGATGTGAAGCACCTCACACGAGGCTCAGAAGGCCCTGAACAGCGGTTCCCCGTGGTCGGCGGCCGCGAAACGCTCGGTCGCGCGCTCCAGCTTGTCGGGGTTGACCTGGTTGCGGAACGCGGCGATGCCCTGGCCGGTGACCTCCAGGCACAGGACGCCGACCACCCGGCCGTCGACGACCGCCACGACGGCGGGGTCGCCGTTGGCGGTCCAGGCGTAGACCTCCGGCGCGCCGCCGACGATGGCGCGCTTGGCCTCGCCGGGTTTGAAGAGGCCCCGCAGGAACTTGGCGACCGCGAGGGCGCCCTCGAACGCCTTGGCGCGGGCCGGGACCTTCCCGCCGCCGTCGCCGATCGAGATCGCGTCCTCGGTGAGCAGCCGGACGAGCGCTTCGGTCCGGCCGCTGGTGGCGGCCGCGAGGAACTCCTCGACGATCCGCCGGGCGGCGGCCTCGTCGATCTCGGTGCGGGCCTTGCCGTCTGCCACGTGCTTCTTGGCGCGATGGAAGATCTGCTGACTGGCGGCCTCGGTGATGTCGAGGATCTCGGCGATCTCCCGGTGCGGGTAGTCGAAGGCCTCCCGCAGCACGTACACCGCCCGCTCGTTGGGGGAGAGGCGCTCCATGAGGGTGAGGACCGCGTACGAGACCGATTCGCGCTGCTCGGCGGTGTCGGCCGGGCCGAGCATCGGGTCGCCGGCGAGCAGCGGCTCGGGAAGCCATTGGCCCACGTAGGTCTCGCGCCGTGCCCGCGCGGAGGTGAGCTGGTTGAGGCACAGGTTGGTGAGCACCTTCGTAAGCCAGGCCTCGGGAACCTCGATGCGGTCGACGTCGGCGGCCTGCCAGCGCAGGAACGTCTCCTGCACGGCGTCCTCGGCCTCGCCGGCGGAGCCGAGGAGACGGTAGGCGATGGCCTCCAGTCGGTGCCGGGCGGCCTCGAACCGGTCGACGTCGCTCGCGGTCAAGGGCATGGCCCGATCCTAGGCGGGGCGGGGGGTGGCAAACAGGCACAGGATCTTCCGGTCATGGGCGGCCCGCACACCCACGGCTGGCCTGGCCGACCCACCACCCGACGCCTCGAGTGAACCTACTGACGGTCGCCCTTGGCCGGGTCGCCCGGGTGGCCGGTCGCGGCGCGGCGGGCGCGCCAGCGTTCGCCGAGGGAGTCGATCTCCTCCTGGACGAAGACGAAGAAGTCGCGCATCTCGGCGACCCGCTCGCCGCCCGGAGTGGCCGGGCCGTGCAGCGCGTCGACCCCGGCGCCGGCGATGTCGATGAAGGTCTTGTAGAGGGCGGTCTTGGTGACGGTGGCCTCGTACCAGGGGTTGTCCGGCACCCGGTAGCGGTCCCGGCGGGAACGGGGCACCGGCTCCCGCAGCAGCATGCCGAACTGGGTGAGGTAGCGGACGGCGCCGGAGACGGCCGCCGCGCTCACGCCGAGCCGTTCGCCGATCTCGGCGGCGGTCAGCGGTTCGTCGGCGCTCATCACCGTGAACAGCACCCGGGCGGCCATCCGGGGGAACCCGACCTCGGCGAAGGCCATCGCCATCCGTTCGACGAAGAGGTGGACCTCCTCGGCGTCCGGGGTCGGACGGTGGTCGTCAGCCATCGGCGGGTGCTCCTCACTGCGGGTCGGTCATCGACTATGCCTCAGATCTCAGAGTCTTCACGACTTTGTGAAACGAGTGTAGCTTCTGACGTATGGAAACTCCCATCGCGGTGACCGGCCTGGTCAAGACCTTCGGCCGGACCCGGGCGCTCGACGGCCTCGACCTCAGCGTCCGCGCCGGAGAGGTGCACGGCTTCCTCGGCCCCAACGGGGCCGGCAAGTCGACCACCATCCGGGTGCTGCTCGGCCTGCTGCGGGCGGACGCGGGGGCCGTCCGCCTGCTCGGCGGGGACCCGTGGCGCGACGCGGTCGCGCTGCACCGCCGACTGGCGTACGTCCCGGGCGACGTGACCCTCTGGCCCAACCTCTCCGGCGGCGAGGTGATCGACCTGCTCGGCCGGATGCGCGGCGGGCTCGACCCGAAGCGCCGCGCCGAGCTGCTGGAGTCGTTCGAGCTGGACCCGCGCAAGAAGGGGCGGGCCTACTCCAAGGGCAACCGGCAGAAGGTCGGCCTGGTCGCCGCCCTCGCCTCCGACGTCGAACTGCTCATCCTCGACGAGCCGACCTCCGGGCTGGACCCGCTGATGGAGGAGGTCTTCCAGCAGTGGGTGCGCCGGGCCCGGCAGGACGGCCGGACGGTGCTGCTCTCCAGCCACATCCTCGCCGAGGTGGAGGCGCTCTGCGACCGCGTCACGATCATCCGCAACGGGCGGAACGTGGAGACCGGGACGCTGACCGAGCTGCGCCACCTGCACCGCACCTCCATCGACGCCGAGATCGCCGCCCCGCTGAACGGGCTGGCGGACCTCCCGGGCGTGCACGACCTGCGGGTGGAGGGCAGCCGGGTGCGCTTCGACGTGGACAACCCGGCACTGGACACCGCGCTGCGCCGGCTGGCCGAGCTGGGCGTACGGAGCCTGGTCAGCCAGCCGCCGACGCTGGAGGAGCTGTTCCTGCGGCACTACGGCGCGACGATCGACGAGCCGGCCGGGGCGGACCGATGAGCACCCTCACCGGCACCCGCCACCTGGTCCGGCTGATCCTGCGCCGGGACCGCGTCCTGCTGCCGCTCTGGGTGCTGGTGCTGGCCGTCCTGCCCATGACGTACGCGACGAGCTTCTTCGAGCTCTTCCCCACCGCCGCCGAGCGGGCCGCGTACGCCACCGGCACCGCGACGAACCCCTCGATCGTCGCCCTGCTCGGGCCGGTCTACGGCGACAGCGTCGGTGCCCTCACCGCCCAGCGGGGCGGCTTCCTCACCCTGATCGTCGGGCTGGTCAGCCTGCTCACCGTCATCCGGCACACCCGCACCGAGGAGGAGGCCGGTCGTCGGGAACTGCTCGGGGCCACCGTGCTCGGCCGGTACGCCGGCCTGACCGCCGCGCTGCTGGTCACGTACGCGGCCAACCTGCTGCTCGGCCTGCTCACCGCGGCCGGCCTGGCCGCCACCGACCTGCCGGTGGCCGGCTCGCTCGGCTACGGCCTGTCGACCGCGTTGGTGGGGGTCGTCTTCGCCACCGTGGGTGGTCTCGCCGCCCAGCTCACCGAGGCGGCCGGCGGCGCGCGGGGGATCGGGGTCGGGCTGCTCGGCCTGGCCTTCGCGCTCCGGCTCGCCGGGGACACCGCCGAGCGGGACTGGCCGAGCTGGCTCTCGCCGCTGGGCTGGGCCCCGCGCATCCGGGCCTACGAGGGCGAGCGCTGGTGGGTGCTGGCGCTGCCGGTGGCGTTGACCGTGCTGCTCGCCGCGCTCGCGTACCCGCTGTCGGTGCGCCGCGACCTCGGCGCCGGGCTGCTGCCGCCCCGGCTCGGGCCGGCCCACGCCGGTCGGGGCTTGTCCGGGCCGTTCGGGCTGGCCTGGCGGCTGCACCGGGGTGCGCTGCTCGGCTGGTCGGTCGGGTTCGGGCTGCTCGGGCTGATCCTGGGCGGCGCGGCGGAGGCCGCCGGCCGGTCGGTCGAGGGCAACGCCCGGTTGGAGGAGATCATGGCCCGGCTGGGCGGTACGTCCGCACTCGCCGAGGCGTACCTGGGCAGCACGCTCGGCTTCGTCGGCCTGGCCGCCGCCGGCTACGGCATCGCGGCCGCGCTGCGGATGCGTACGGAGGAGGCGGCCGGGCGGGCCGAGCCGCTGCTCGCCACCGGGGTGCACCGGTCCCGCTGGCTCGCCTCGCACCTGCTCTTCGCCCTGGTCGGGCCGGTGGTGGTGCTGGCCGTCGCCGGGCTCGCCACCGGGCTCACCTACGGCATCAGCGTGGGCGACGTGCCGGGCCAGCTGTCCCGGATGCTCGGCGCGGGCCTGGCGCAGGTGCCGGCGGCCTGGGTGCTGGCCGGCCTGGCGGTGCTGCTCTACGGGCTGCTGCCCCGGTACGCCCCGGTGGCCTGGGGGGTGCTCGTGCTCTGCGTGCTGCTCGGTCAGCTCGGCGCGGTGCTGGAGCTGAGCCGGTGGCTGCTGGACGTGTCCCCGTTCACGCACACCCCGCAGGTGCTCGGCGACTCGTGGACCGCCACCCCGCTGATCGCCCTCACCGCCCTGGCTCTCCTGCTCGCCGGGACCGGCCTGGCCGGCTTCCGCCGCCGCGACGTCCCCACCACCTGACTCGGTAACGAGGTGGGCGGCCGCTGAGCCGTCCACCTCGCGGTCGAGGCGACGGTCAGGGGGCGGTCTCGTTGCGGATCATCAGGGCGGAGCGGAGGCCGGTGATGTCCAGGACCCGCAGCAGGAAGTCGCCGACGTTGCTGAGCACCAGCAGGGTCTGGGCGTGGCTGGCCTTGCGGCTGAGCACGACCAGCGTGCCGAGACCCTGGGAGTCACAGAACGTGACGCCGCCCATGTCGAGCACGATGCGCGGCGGGGGATCGGCCAGCACCTCGTTGACGACGGTCGACAGCTGGCCGGCCGTGAGCATGTCGATCTCACCGGCGAGGCGAAGCAGCACTTCATCGCCTGTCCGGTCTATCGTGATGGACAGTTCGGCACGATCCACCCGGTCAGCCTATCGCGATCTCGACCGCCCGGCCCGGTGAGACTTGTTCGGTCATCGGGTGCGCGCGCCGGGGTGAGCCTGGTAACCCCGGCCCGGGGTGGCTGCCGATTGCCGCTCCAGCGCTGACACAATGGCCGCATCGTGACCGACATCTTTTCCGCCGGATCCGGCCGCTACCCGGCCGACGCACCGGCCTCCGAGGCCCTGTTCGACCGCGCCAAGGCCATCGTGCCAGGCGGGGTGAACTCCCCCGTGCGCGCCTTCCGCGCCGTCGGCGGCACCCCGCGCTTCATGGTGCGGGGCGAGGGCCCCTGGCTGCACGACGCCGACGGTCGGCGCTACGTCGACCTGGTCTGCTCGTGGGGGCCGCTGATCCTCGGCCACGCCCACCCCGCGGTGGTCGAGGCCGTCCGGGAGGCCGCCGGCAAGGGCACCAGCTTCGGCACCCCGACCCCGGGCGAGGTCGAGCTGGCCGCCGAGATCGTCGACCGCACCCCGGTCGAGCAGGTACGGCTGGTCAACTCCGGCACCGAGGCCACCATGTCGGCGATCCGGCTGGCCCGCGGCTTCACCGGCCGCTCGAAGATCATCAAGTTCTCCGGCTGCTACCACGGGCACTCCGACGGGCTGCTCGCCGCCGCCGGCTCCGGCGTGGCCACCCTCGGCCTGCCCGACTCGCCCGGCGTCACCGGCGCGGCGGCGGGCGACACCATCGTGCTGCCGTACAACGACCTGGCGGCGGTGGAGAAGGTCTTCGCCGAGGAGGGCCGGCACATCGCCGCGGTGATCACCGAGGCCGCCGCCGGCAACATGGGCGTGGTCGCCCCGCAGGACAACTTCAACCAGCGGCTCGCCTCGATCGCCCACGCCGACGGGGCGCTGCTCATCGTCGACGAGGTGATGACCGGGTTCCGGGTCTCCCGCGCCGGCTGGCACGGCCTCGACCCGTCCGACGCCGACCTCTGGACGTACGGGAAGGTCATGGGTGGCGGGCTGCCCGCCGCCGCGTTCGGCGGGCGGGCCGAGATCATGGCCCGACTGGCCCCCGCGGGCCCGGTCTACCAGGCCGGCACGCTCTCCGGTAACCCGCTGGCCTGCGCCGCCGGCCTGGCCACCCTGCGGCTGGCCGACGACGCGCTCTACCGGAAGCTGGACGCCACGGCCGCCGCCGTGGGCCGGCTCGCCACCGACGCGCTGACCGCCGCCGGGGTCCCGCACCGGCTGTCGTACGCGGGCAACATGTTCTCGATCTTCTTCACCGACGCCGAGGTGCGCGACTACGACAGCGCGCGCACCCAGCAGGTGCCCGCCTTCAAGGCGTTCTTCCACGCGATGCTCGCCGCCGGCGTCTACCTGCCGCCGAGCGCGTTCGAGTCGTGGTTCGTCTCGGCGGCGATCGACGACGCCGCACTGGAGCAGATCGCCGCCGCGCTGCCGACGGCGGCGAACGCGGCGGCAGCGGCGGGCCACGGGGGGTAACGGAACGTGAGCGCAACGGTTGTCCACGTGCTGCGGCACGGCGAGGTGCACAACCCGGACCAGATCCTGTACGGACGGCTGCCCGGCTTCCGCCTGTCGGAGCTGGGTGTCCAGATGGCCAAGGCGGCCGCGCAGGCGCTCGCCGAGCGGGAGATCGTGCACGTGGTGGCGAGTCCGCTGGAGCGGGCCCAGCAGACCGCCGAGCCGATCGCCGCCCAGTTCGGGCTCCCCGTCGGGGTGGATGAGCGGCTGATCGAGAGCGCCAACTGGTTCGAGGGCAAGAAGGTCTCGCCGGGCGACGGCTCGTTCCGCGACCCGCGCAACTGGTGGGTGCTGCGCGACCCGGTCACCCCCTCCTGGGGCGAGGCGTACCGGGCCATCGCCGAGCGGATGTTCGCCGCGCTGCACGCCGCCCGGGTGGCCGCGGAGGGGCGCGAGGCCGTGCTGGTCTCCCACCAACTGCCCATCTGGACGCTGCGGCGCCACGTCGAGCGCAAGCGGCTCTGGCACGACCCGCGCCGCCGCCAGTGCGGCCTGGCCAGCCTCACCTCGTTCCACTTCGACGGTGCGAAGGTCACCGGGATCGGCTACACCGAGCCCGCCGCGCACCTGATCGCGATGTCGACGACAGCCCGGACGGCCAAGGGGGCCTGATGCGTTCCCGGAGGCCGATCGCCGCCCTGCTCGCCGCCGTCGCCGCCGTGACGGCGCTGGTCGGCTGCTCCTCCGAGAGCGGGGAGAGCCGCTGCGCCAACGACGGCGGCATCATCGCGTGTGCGCCGGACCAGCGCTCGGCCGCCCCGAAGATTGCCGGTGAGCTGCTCACCGGCGGCCGGTACGACGTCTCCGAGGCGCGCGGCCAGGTGGTCGTGCTCAACTTCTGGGGCTCGTGGTGCGCGCCCTGCCGGGCCGAGGCCGACGACCTGGAGGCCACCTACCAGGCCACCAAGGCCTCCGGGGTGACCTTCCTCGGCATCAACGTGCAGGACAGCCGGGACAAGGCCGTCGCCTTCGAGGAGGGCCGGGTCACCTACCCGAGCCTCTTCGACCCGGCGAGCCGGCTGGCGCTGGCCCTGGAGATCCCGCCGAACACCGTCCCGGCCACCGTCGTGCTCGACCGCGACGGCCGGGTCGCCACCGTGATCCGGGCGGCCGTCAAGCAGGACGGCCTGCAGCCGATCGTCGAGCGGATCGCTGCCGAGCAGCCCGCCGGTTCCCGCTGATGGGCGAGACGTTCCGCCAGGTCGCCGAGTCGGGTCCGCTGCTGCTGGCCATCGGCGCGGCAGCGCTCGCCGGGCTGGTCAGCTTCCTGTCGCCGTGCGTGCTGCCGCTGATGCCCGGCTACCTGTCGTACGTGACCGGGCTCGCCGGCGCGGACCTGGAGGGGCGGGCGCGGGCCGAAAAGCCGCCGGCCGGCGGTGCGGCCCCACCCGGTGGCGACGGCGCGGTGGCCGTCGCGGCGCCCGTGACCGCCCGGCCGGTGGCCGCGGTCAAGGGGCGGGTGCTCGCCGGGACGCTGCTCTTCATCGCCGGGTTCACCGTGGTCTTCACCGCCACCGCGATCCTCTTCGCCAGCTTCGGCCGGGTCTTCTTCGACCACGAGCGGACGCTGGAGATCGTCATCGGCGCCCTGGTCGTGCTGCTCGGACTGAGCTACCTGGGCGTGGTGCCGGGCATGCAGCGCGAGTTCCGCATCCACCGGCTGCCCGCCGCCGGGCTGCTCGGGGCGCCGGTCCTCGGGGCGGTCTTCGCGCTGAGCTGGCTGCCCTGCACCGGTCCGACCCTGGGCGCGGTGCTCGGCATGGCCACGGCGGCCGGCAAGACCGACCGGGCCGTGGTGCTGGCCGTGGCCTACTGCTTCGGGCTGGGGCTACCGTTCGTCGTCTTCGGGCTGGGCTTCCACCGCCTGCTCGGGGTCTTCCGCGCCGTCCGGCGCAACAGCCGCTGGGTCACCCGCGTCGGCGGGGCCCTGCTGATCCTGATCGGCCTGGCGCTGGTCACCGGCGGGTGGCAGAACTTCGTGATCTGGTTGCAGACGACCGTGGGCGTGGGCGAGGTGAGCATCTGATGACGACGGTGGACGACCGGCCGGCCACCCCGCCGGCCGAGGCGCCCCGGCGGCGGCCCAATCCGCTGCTGGCCCTGCTGCGCAACTCGTGGCGGCAGCTCACCAGCATGCGTACCGCCCTGGTGCTGCTCTTCCTGCTCGCGGTCGCCGCCATCCCCGGCTCGGTGCTGCCCCAGCGCGGCGTCAACCCGGAGGACGTGCGGGACTACTTCACCGCGCACCCCGACCTGGCCCCGGTGCTCGACCGGATCGGCGCCTTCGAGGCGTTCGGCTCGGTCTGGTTCTCCGCGATCTACCTGCTGCTCTTCACCTCGCTGATCGGGTGCATCACCCCCCGGCTGCGCGACCACTTCCGGGCGCTGCGGTCGAAGCCGCCGGCCGCGCCGAAGCGGCTGGACCGGCTGCCGCAGCACACGGTGTTGCCGTCGCACGCGCCCACCGATCCGGCGGCGATCGCCGCCGTGCTGCGTCGGCGTCGCTGGCGGGTCGAGGTACGCGGCAACGAGGTCTCCGCCGAGAAGGGCTACCTCAAGGAGACCGGCAACCTGCTCTTCCACAGCTCGATGGTGGTCGTGCTGGTCGGCGTCGCGCTCGGGTCCTGGTACGGCTGGAACGGCAACCGGCTGCTCGTGGCCGGCGAGGAGAACGCGTTCTGCAACACCCGCCAGCAGTACGCCGAGGCCAAGCTCGGCCCGCGGGTGGGCAGCGAGGACCTGCCCGGCTTCTGCATGCGACTCGACGAGTTCCAGGCCCGGTTCCTGGAGTCCGGGCAACCGGAGTACTTCAACGCCACGGTGACCGTGGACGAGCCCGGCGGCGAGGGGCGGCAGGCCGACTTCTCGGTCAATTCCCCGCTGCGCATCGACGGCGCCAGCGTCTACCTGCTCGGCCACGGCTACGCCCCGGTGATCCGGTACACCGACCGGTACGGCCGCAGCCAGACCAGCACCGTGCCGTTCCTGACCACCGGCGACGCCGGGCTGACCAGCGAGGGCCTGGCCGCCTTCCCGGACGCCAACGTCGACCCGGCCACCGGCCGACGCGACCCGGACCTCCAGATGGCGTTCACCGGCCTCTACCTGCCGACCGCCCCGCAGACGGCCCCCTTCGTGCGGTCCGAGTACCCGACCGAGCGCAACCCGGCGCTCAACCTGACGGCCTACCGGGGCAACCTGGGGCTGGACGCCGGCATCCCCGGCTCCGTCTACCAGCTGGACCAGCGGCAGGTGCGCGCCGGCAAGCTCAAGGAGGCCGGGACCAAGCTGCTGAAGCAGGGCGAGACCTGGACGCTGGACGACGGCACCAAGCTCGAGTTCCTCGGCACCGAGCCGTACATCACCCTCTCCGTGCGGTACGACCCCGGCCAGGCGCTGTTGCTGGTCAGTTCCGGATTCCTGCTGGTCGGGCTGATGGGTTCGCTGTTCGGCCGACGCCGTCGGGTCTTCTTCCGGGTGCTCCCGGCGGGTGCCGGCGACGCGCCCGCGGCCGGTGCCGCCGACCCCGCGGGTGGATCTCCGACGAGCGGTAGTAGCTTGGTTGAGGCTGGTGGGTTGCCGCGCACCGACCATCCAGGGTTCGCCGACGAGTTCGCGCAGCTCGTCGCCGCGGTCAGTGGTGACGGGCGGGCCGACCGGGAGCGCGAGGAAAGCGACCCGGCCGGAGCGCGAGAAGGAGCCGAGTGATGTCCGCACTCTCCGACCAGCTGGTCACGTTCACGATCCTGGCGTACCTGGTCGCGATGATCAGCCACGCCGTCGAGTACGCGCTCGGTAACGCCCGCGCCCGCATCGTGGCGGCCCCCGCCCGGGAGCTGGTCGGCGCCGGAGTCGGCGGGTCCGGGGGCCTGGCCCCGCAGCCACCGGCGGCGACCGGTGCGGCGGCGGCCGAACGCACCGCCCGGCGCGCCCGGCTGGCCGGTCTGACCGCCGTCGTCGCCACCGCGCTCGGCGCCCTGCTGCACCTCGGCGCCCTGGTCACGCACGGCATCGCCGCCGACCGGATGCCCTGGGGCAACATGTACGAGTTCGTGCTGACGGTCTCGTTCATCGGCGTTGCGGCCTGGCTGGTGGTGCTGGTGAAGCGGCCGTCACTGCGCCGCCTCGGGCTCTTCCTGACCCTGGTGATGGTGCTGCTGGTGGCGACCGCCGAGCTGGTGCTCTACGTGCCGATCGTGCCCCTGGTCCCCGCGCTCAACTCGTACTGGTTCATCGTCCACGTCTCGACGATCGTCTTCTCCTCGGGCATCTTCCTGCTGGGCGTGGTGCCGGCGGTGGCGTACCTGATGCGGGCCGGCCACGAGCAGGGCAAGCGGAGCTTCCCGTACACCCTGGCGAAGCGGATGCCTGCGGCGGCGGCCCTGGAACGACTGACCTTCGTGCTGCACGCCTTCGCGTTCCCGATCTTCACCTTCGCGGTGATCGCCGGGGCGATCTGGGCCGAGGCGGCCTGGGGCCGGCCCTGGGGCTGGGACCCGAAGGAGACCTGGGCGTTCATCTCCTGGGTGGTCTACGCCGGCTACCTGCACGCACGGGCCACGCCGAGCGTGAAGCGCAACGTGGTGGCCTGGCTCGCCGTGCTGGGCTTCCTCACCGTGCTGATGAACCTGTTCGGGGTGAACATCTTCTTCGAGGGCCTGCACTCCTACGGCGGCCTCGACTGACCATCGAGCGCCAGTGTGACTAGGGAGTACGGCGCCACTCCTCCACAGAATGTAGAACCACACTTCTAAGAACTGTGGTTCTACGAAATGCGCGCGCCGGCTATGCAGGTACCTCGGCGTGAGAGGCGACGCCTGCCCGGCCGGGTGCACGTCCGGGATTCCAAGGATCGTGACGGCGGGGTGTTGACCTTCTCGGCGAGTGCCTGGCGGGATTTCGTGGAACTGGCCCGCAGCCGCTGACCATCCGTCACCCGCGCGACACGCCCTCCATGATCGTCAGCAATCGTCCGGCGGTCCCGCCGGTGTTCCAGAGCGGAAAAGGGCAGAGGATCAACAGTGGCGGGCCGGTCAGCCGCCGAACCAGCCGGGGACGTCGAGGCGGAAGAAGTGGGCCGGGGTGACCCGCCGTAGGTCGTCCTCCATCGCGTCGACCCGGTCCGCGCCGAGGGTGGCCGCCCAGCGTGCGCGCAGCTGGTCGAAGACCGCCGCCGAGCGGCGCAGCCCGTCGACGCCCCGCTCGGTCGTCCGGACCAGCTTCCGCCGCGCGTCGCGCGGGTCGTCGGCGCGTTCCAGGTAGCCGAGGGCGACCAGCCGGTCCACCGTCTTGCCGGCGGCCTGCTTGGAGATGCCGAGCCGCTGGCCCAGCTCGGTGGCGGTGGTGCCGTCGGCGCCGACGGCCTGGAGGACGAAGCCGTGCAGGGGCCGCAGGTCCGGGTGCCCCTGCCGAGCCAGTTCGGCGTGCAGGTCGTCGATGAGCGTACGGAAGCCGGCCAGCAGCAGCAGGGGCAGCAGGAAGCCGGGCCGTTCCGACTCAGGCGTTGCCACGTTCGACAACCAGGTTTACGATTTGGACAACCACGTTGACGATCGTACGTCACGCCGATGCCCGGTCGCGCGCCGCCGCTCGGGCGCGCCCCGACCCGACCAGGAAGCAGGTTCCCCGTGTCCCGACGGGTCTTCACCGCCCACACTGCTGACACCGCGCCCGCCGCCGCCCGACCGACCGTGGCGGGAGTGCAGAAGAGGTTCGGCTACCTGCCCGCGCCGGTCGCCCTGATGGCCGAGTCCCCGCAACTGCTCCAGGGCTTCCTCTCCGCGAACAGCATCTTCGAGTCCGGCAGCCTCGACCCGCTGGAGCGCGAGGTCGTGGTGCTGACCGTCGCGACCCGGAACGAGTGCCACGTCTGCGTCGCGATGCACACCCCCACGCTCGCCCGGCACGGCGGCACGCCGGAACTGGTCGAGGCGTTGCGGGCGGCCGCGCCGCTGCCCGATCCGCGGCTGGAGGCGTTGCGCCGCTTCACCCTGGCCGTGCTCGACCACGCCGGCGCCGTCCCCGACGACGAGCTGCACGCCTTCCTCGACGCGGGCTACCAGCCACGACACGCCCTGGACGTGGTGCTCGGGGTCGGGACGTACACCATCTCCACCTTCGCCAACCGGCTCACCGACGCGCCGCTCGACCCGCCCCTGGCCGCGTACGCCTGGGGGCCGGCCGCCGCCTGAGGGCTCGCGGCAGGTCGCGACGTCCGGTGCGGTCAGCGGGTGGGCGCCGGACTGTCGGGCACGGCCGCGAGGACCGAGTCCAGGAGGCCGGGGAACCGGGCGTCGAGGTCTTCCCGGCGCAGGGTGTGCAGGATGATGCGGCCCTCCCGCCGGGCCCAGAGCACGCCGCCCTCGCGCAGGACCCGCCAGTGGTGGCTGGCGGTCGAGGGGGATACGTCCGGCAGGGTCGTGGAGCAGGTGAGTTCCTCGCCGCCGGCCAGCCGCTTGATGATCCGGAGGCGGATCGGGTTGGCCAGCGCCTCCAGCACCGAGTCGATGCGGAGGTCCTCGCGCGCCGGGTGAACGAAGCCCTTCATGCTTCGACTGTACGCGAACCGGGAGACAATCGAACTGTCGTGACCCAGGTCATCGTCCGACCGGTTGCCGGATCGCTCTCGACAATTCTAATGTTCACGAAGTAACGAACAATAGCCAGAGGGAGTCGAGCAGTGAGCGCTTACATGATCATCAGCGTCACCCCGGAGGACGCGGAGAAGATGGCGGACTACGAGGAGCGGACGCTGGCGGTGGTGGCCCGGTACGGCGGCCGCCCGGTGGCCCGGGACACCGACCCCGTCGTGCTGGAGAGTGACCACAAGCCCGCCATCGCGGTGGTCCTCGAATTCCCCGACAAGCAGGCGGTGCTGGACTTCTACCACTCGCCGGAGTACGCGCCGCTCAAGGAGTTCCGGCACACCTTCGCCCGGGCCAGTGCCCTGGTGATGGACGTGGCCGTCGCCTGAGGCCCGGGCTTGCGGGCAGCGGGCGTGAGCCGGGGCGTCAGGCGCCGATGCCCCGGCTCACACCACCCGGAGTCGTCGTCGCCGCACCCGGTGCGGGAGACTGGCCGCATGGCGGCTCGTGGCTTCCCGTACACCGATCTCAAGGACTTCCTCGCGGCGCTGGAGCGCGCGGGCGAGCTGCGGCGGGTCAAGGTCCCGGTCGACCCCACGCTGGAGATCAGCGAGGTGGTCACCCGGACCGTCCGCGCGGGCGGCCCCGCGCTGCTCTTCGAGCGGCCCACCCGGGGCGAGATGCCGGTGGCGATCAACCTCTTCGGCACCGAGAAGCGGATGGCGATGGCGCTCGGCGTCGAGTCGCTGGACGAGATCGGCGACCGGATCGGCGCGCTGGTCAAGCCGGAGCTGCCGGTCGGCTGGTCCGGCATCCGCGAGGGCCTCGGCAAGGTCATGCAGCTCAAGTCGGTGCCGCCGCGCAAGGTGAAGACCGCCCCCTGCCAGCAGGTGGTCTACCGCGGCGACGACGTCGACCTGAACCGGCTGCCCGGTCTCCAGGTCTGGCCCGGCGACGGCGGGATCTTCCACAACTACGGGCTGACCCACACCAAGCACCCGGAGACCGGCAAGCGCAACCTCGGCCTCTACCGCCTTCAGCAGCACAGCCGCAACACGCTGGGCATGCACTGGCAGATCCACAAGGACTCGACCGCGCACCACGCCGTCGCCGAGCGGCTCGGGCAGCGGCTGCCGGTGGCCGTCGCCATCGGCTGCGACCCGGTGGTCAGCTACGCGGCGAGCGCCCCGCTCCCCGGCGACATCGACGAGTACCTGTTCGCCGGCTTCCTGCGCGGCGAGCGGGTCGAGATGGTCGACTGCCTCACCGTGCCGTTGCAGGTGCCCGCGCACGCGCAGGTGGTGCTGGAGGGCTACCTGGAGCCCGGCGAGCGGCTGCCCGAGGGGCCGTTCGGCGACCACACCGGCTACTACACCCCGGTCGAGCCGTTCCCGGTGCTGCACATCGAGACGATGACCATGCAGCGTGACCCGGTCTACCACTCGATCGTCACCTCCAAGCCCCCGCAGGAGGACCACGGCCTGGGCAAGGCCACCGAACGGATCTTCCAGCCGCTGCTCAAGCTGCTGATCCCGGACATCGTCGACTACGACCTGCCGGCCGCCGGGGTCTTCCACAACTGCGCCATCGTGTCGATCCGCAAGCGCTACCCGAAGCACGCGCAGAAGGTGATGAACGCGATCTGGGGCGCGCACCTGATGTCGCTGACCAAGCTGATCGTGATCGTCGACGAGGACTGCGACGTGCACGACTACAACGAGGTCGCCTTCCGCGCCTTCGGCAACGTCGACTACGCCCGGGACCTGCTGCTCACCGAGGGCCCGGTGGACCACCTGGACCACTCGTCGTACCAGCAGTTCTGGGGCGGCAAGGCGGGCGTCGACGCGACCCGCAAGCTGCCCGCCGAGGGCTACACCCGGGGCTGGCCGGAGGAGATGACCATGTCGCCGGAGGTCGCCTCGCTGGTCGACAAGCGCTGGAAGGAGTACGGGATCTGATGGCGGTCCTCGACGCGCCGGCCGAGAAGCCGGGCCGGATCAAGTCGTTCCTCAAGCTCGTCGCCATCGAGCACTCCGTCTTCGCGCTGCCGTTCGCGTACCTGTCGGCGCTGACCGCGATGCAGGTCGACGGCGGGCGGGTGCGCTGGCTCGACCTGCTGCTGATCACCGTGGCGATGGTCGGGGCGCGGACCTTCGCGATGGCCGCCAACCGGATCCTCGACCGGCGGATCGACGCCCGGAACCCGCGTACCGCGAACCGGGAACTGGTCACCGGGGCGGTGAGCGTACGCACGGCCTGGACCGGCGCGGCCGTCGCGCTGGTGGTCTTCCTGGCCGCCGCCGCGCTGCTCAACCCGCTCTGCCTGGTGCTCGCGCCGCTGGCCGTGATCCCGCTGGTCGTCTACCCGTACGGCAAGCGGTTCACGAACTGGCCGCACGCCATCCTGGCGATCGCCCAGGCGGTCGGCCCGGTGGGCGCCTGGCTCGCGGTCACCGGCACCCTGGACGGCTCCTGGCCGGCCTGGCTGCTCGGCGCGGCGGTGGGGCTCTGGATCGGCGGTTTCGACCTGATCTACGCCTGCCAGGACGCCGACGTCGACCGGGAGATCGGGGTGCACAGCGTCCCGGCCCGGTACGGCCTGCGCTTCGCGCTGCACGCCTCCACCGTGGCGCACGTGATCACCTTCGCGCTCTTCATCTGGTTCGGCGCGCTGATCGGCTTCGGCTGGCTCTGGTGGATCGGCCTGGCCCTGACCGCCGTCGCCTTCGGCTACCAGCACGTGGTGGTCAGCCCCACCGACCTGAGCAAGGTCAACCGGGCCTTCTTCACCGCGAACGGCTTCGTCGGCATCGCCCTCTTCCTCTTCGCCCTCCTCGACCTCACCATCCGCCTCAACCTCCACCCCTGACGCCGGCTTTCCCGCCGCCAACGCGACGGGGGTCAGCTGGTGTGGGGGGTGGGGTAGCGGGCGCTTTCGAGGGTCCAGTCGAGGGTGCCGCGGACGGCGTCGGCGATGCCGTCGAGGTGGGTGGTGACCGCCGCGTCGAGGGCGGGGCCGAACGACGGCGCCTCCGCGCGCAGGGCCACGAAGAGGTCCATCGTCGCCCGCCACCGCTCGGCGACCAGGTCCACGGCGGTGTCCAGCGGCACCTTCCGCTCGGCGGCCACCGCCAGCACCAGGTTGTGCCCGCCCGAGGTGGCCCGGTCCCGCTCCAGCGACGCGAGGTCGTTGTACCAGGAGAGCAGGTCGTTGCCGAGGTCACCGATCCGGCGCAGCGACGGGTGGTGGTAGACCGGGTCCGGCAACGGCCGTCCGGTCGCGAACTCGATCAGCGGGTACGAGACGTACGCCGCCGACGTGGCCCGGCGCAGCTCGACGTACTCGGCCACCGAGGGCTGCCGGCCGAGGTCCTTGGCGACCGACTCCCGCCACGTGCCGTCCAGGTGGTGGCCGACCGCGTCGGCGAAGCGCAGCCGCCAGCGGGCCGGCATCCGGCGGCGGGGCACCCGCCAGGCCTCCACCAGCAGCCGGCGCAGCGGCCCGCCGAACCCGGGGTGCCGCCCGCGCGGGCCCTCCCGCAGCAGGCTCAACGCCCCGGCCCGCAGCGCCCTGATCTGGTCCGGGCTGAGCCGGTCCGGCCCGTCGCAGGCGTCGTCGACCAGGAAGAACCAGGTGAAGAGGGTGGCCAGGGTACGTAGGTCCGGCTCGGTGGCGTCCGGGTAGAGCCGGCCCGCGTACCGGGCGAAGCCGGCCCGGTTCAGCCGCTTGCGGGCCGCGTCGTCCAGCGGCAGACCCAGCCGGGGCAGCCGGTCCAGCAGCCAGCCCTGCACCTGGTCCGCGTGCGGCGAGAGCCGGGGCGGGATCGGGCACGCGGCCCGCAGCGACCGGAGAACCTCCTCGATCATGGTTTTCGATCCCTCCCGTACGGCGTGGATCGCCGACGGCAGCATGGCAGGTCCGCTCCACCGCCGTCGTCCCGGCGGACAGCGGGGCACCCCGGCGACACGCTGTGCGGTGGTGGGACGGGGGTCGCCGGGCGGGGCGCTAAGGCGACCAGGCAGGCTGGACGACATGCGCGAACCATGGGTGGTCGGGGTCTCCGGCGCGTCGGGCACGCCGTACGCGGCGGCGGTCGTCAACGGGCTGCTCGACGCCGGCGAGCCGGTGGACCTGATCGTCTCCCGGGCCGCCCGGCTGACCGTGCTCGACGAGACCGGCCGCCCGTTCCGGGACGGCCACTGGGCCGAGGATCTGGCCGCCTGGCTGGGCCGTGACCTCGCCGACGCCGACGTGCGGCACTGGCCGGCGGGGGACATCGCCGCCGGCCCCAGCAGCGGCTCCTACCGGGTACGCGGGATGGCGGTGGTGCCGGCGAGCACGGCGGCCTGCGCGGGCATCGCGATCGGGCTCTCCAAGGATCTGTTGCAGCGCGCGGCCGAGGTCAACCTCAAGGAGCGCCGGCCGGTGGTGGTGGTACCCAGGGAGACGCCGGTGACCCGTAGCCACCTGGAGCACCTGATCGCGCTGCACGACGCCGGTGCGGTGGTGCTGCCGGCCAGTCCGGGCTTCTACGGCTCCGGGGCCGCGGCCACCGCGCAGCAGTTGGTCGACTTCGTGGCCGGCAAGGTGTTGGACGCCCTCGGCGTGCCGCACACGTTGTTCCGGCGGTGGTCGGGGCAACTGGCCGCCGACCGGTCGTAGCGAAAGCGGAAACTCACCTCAGACGGGGCGCGGACCGGACCTGTCGGCCGGCCCGCGTATCCGTCTCGCACCATTCAGTACATGCCGGCGTTGGCCGGGCCCGGTCCGGTCGAGGCGGCGGGACCGACATTTCGCGGCTTGCCCATGTCTTCCGCCTCGTCCAGCATGCCCTCCCCTTCCAGCAGGGCCCGCACCTCGGATTCCCGAAACCGGCGATGCCCGCCTGGAGTCCGGATGCTGCCGATCCGGCCGGCCGCCGCCCAACGCGTCACAGTCTTCGGGTCAACCCGAAACAACGCAGCGACCTCACCCGGTGTCAGCAGGCGATCTCCAGTGTCCACAGCCCCCTCCTCGCGTCGACGAAGCCCCCGGCTGAACACACTGCCCCCGGCCGGTGCGAGCCCAGAGCCGTCATGAGGGACGTATGGCAATTACAGCACCAGCGACATGGCCTGTCCGCCAAACGCGAAAAACGCACTGAGTGGGAAGTTAGTAAATGGTACCGGTGCGGAGCCCCTTTCACCGCATGTCTGCGAACTGTGACGCGCTGTCATGTTCAACGGGTGCCGGCCGTCCGACGTTACGCCCGGCCAGCTAGGGTCACACTCCGTGGACGCCATCGACCTCAGCCTCGTCGACCTGCTGCGCGGCAACGCCCGCCTGTCGTACGCCGAACTCGCCCGGCAGGTCGGCCTCTCCGCCCCGGCCGTGCACGAGCGGGTCGGCAAGCTGGAGTCCGGCGGGGTGATCCGGGCGTACCGGGCGGAAGTGGAGCCGGAGGCGGTCGGGCTCGGGGTGACCGCGCTGATCGGCATCGTCGAGGACTCCGGCGGGGACGCCGAGGACGTGCTGGAGGCGTTCCGGCAGATGCCCGAGATCGAGTCCTGCTACTTCATGGCCGGTGTCGAGTCCTTCCTGCTCAAGGCGCGGGTCGGCACCATCGCGGAGCTGGAGCAGCTGATCGTGCGGCTCAACCGCACCCCGGGCGTGGCGTCCACCCGGACCGGCATCGCCCTGTCGACCAAGTGGGAGAACCGCCCGCAGCCGCTCGGTCCCCCCGGCACCTGACCGTCGGGGGTCTGGCGCCGCCCGCCCGACGGCGATACCTTGCGCCGATGACGACCCCCGTACGCGGCACCGCCGTGGTCACCGGCGCTGCCGGTGGACTGGGCCGGGCCATCGCCGCCACGCTGCACGCCGACGGCTGGGCCGTACTCCTGACCGACCTGGACGCCGGTGCGGCCGCCACCGCCGCCGCGCCGCTCGGGGGCTGGTCCCGGGCGCTGGACGTGCGCGACGAGGCCGCCTGCGCCGAGGTCGCCGCCGAGGCGGCCGGCGCGAGCGCCGACGGGCTCGGGCTCTGGGTCAACAACGCCGGCATCCTGGTCACCGGGCCGTCGTGGGAGCACGACGCGGCGACCCGACGCCGGGTGGTCGAGGTGAACGCGCTCGGCGCGATGACCGGCACCCTCGCCGCGCTGGCCGTGATGCGCGCTCAGGGGCACGGGCACGTGCTCAACGTCGTCTCCCTCGCCGGCCTGATCGCCGCGCCCGGCGAGACCGTCTACGCGGCCAGCAAGCACGCGCTGCTGGCGTTCAGTCTCGGTACCCTGGCCGACCTGCGGATGGCCGGCCTGGCCGACGTACACGTGTCGTGCCTCTGCCCGGACGGGATCTGGACGCCGATGCTGCACGACCGGCTCGACGACCCGGAGGCGGTGGCCTCCTTCACCGGGACGATGCTGACGCCGGAGCGGGTCGCGGCCCGGGCCGCCCGGCTGGCCCGCCGCCCCCGCCCGGTGGTCAGCCTGCCGCGCTGGCGCGGCGCGCAGGTACGACTGCTGGACGCGCTGCCCCGGCTGGCGCTCGCGCTGACCCCGGTGATCCGGGCGACCGGCCGGGCCGGGCAGCGCCGGCAGCGGCACCGGGCCGGGCCGGACGGGAGCTGAGCTCGCTTGTAACGTTGCCGGCGTGACTCATCTCGACCGGTGCGACGAGGCCAGCCGGACGTGGGTGACCGAGGCGATCGCCACGGTCGAGGCGGACGCCAACCGCTCCGCCGACACCCACCTGCTGCCCTTCCCGCTGCCCCGGGCGTGGGGGATCGACCTCTACCTCAAGGACGAGTCGGTCCACCCCACCGGCTCCCTCAAGCACCGGCTGGCCCGCTCGCTCTTCCTCTACGGGCTCTGCAACGGCTGGATCGGCCCGGAGACCACGATCATCGAGGCGTCCTCCGGCTCCACGGCGGTCTCCGAGGCGTACTTCGCCCGGATGCTGGAGCTGCCCTTCGTCGCGGTGATGCCCGCCTCCACCTCGCCCGAGAAGATCGCCCAGATCGAGTTCCACGGCGGGCGCTGCCACCTGGTCGAGGACCCGGCCAAGGTGGTGATCGAGGCGCGCTGGCTGGCCGAGGACAGCGGCGGGCACTACATGGACCAGTTCACCTACGCCGAGCGGGCCACCGACTGGCGGGGCAACAACAACATCGCCGAGTCGATCTACGCGCAGCTCTCGCTGGAGCGGCACCCGATCCCGGCGTGGGTCGTGGTGGGCGCCGGCACCGGCGGCACCAGCGCCACCATCGGCCGGTACGCCCGTTACCGGCGGCTGCCCACCAAGCTCTGCGTGGTCGACCCGGAGAACTCGGCGTTCTACCCGGCCTGGCAGGCCGCCGACTGGTCGGTGCGCACCGGTCGCGGCTCGCGGATCGAGGGGATCGGCCGGCCGACGGTCGAGGCGTCCTTCCTGCCCTCGGTGGTGGACCGGATGACCCAGGTCCCCGACGCCGCCTCGCTGGCCGCCATGCGCGCCGGCTCGGCCGTGCTCGGCCGCCGGGTGGGTGGCTCCACCGGCACCAACCTCTGGGGCGCCTTCGGGCTGATCGCCGAGATGCTCGCCGCCGGGCGGACCGGCTCGGTGGTCACCCTGATCTGCGACGCCGGAGAGCGGTACGCCCACACCTACTACGACGACGGCTGGGTGGCGGCGCAGGGGCTGGACCTCGCCCCGCACCTGGCCACCATCGAACGGTTCCTGACCAGCGGCGCGTGGCCGGCCTGAGCCGGGCGACTCAGCGGGCGTCGGCCCGCTCGGCCAGCCCGGGATAGCGCAGCACCAGGCCGTCGGCGTCGAGCACGATGTCGGCGCGGAAGGTGTCGCTGGCGAACCGGATTCGCCCCGGCCCGAGCGGGGTGTAGACCTGCTCGGCGGGGACCACCTCCAGGCTGGGCGTCCGCACCCAGGCGACGGTCACCGTGTGCGCGAGGTCCGGCGCCCCCGTGGCCAGCCCCAACCGCCGGATCGGCAGCGTGTTGAAGAGCGGCGACCCGCTCAGGTCGACGTCGAGGGCGTCGTGCAGCCGGTCCGGGTCCTCGGCGCCGGGCAGCCCGGCCGGCGGGTGCCCGGCGGCCCGCAGCGCCGCGTCCAGGTCGCCCTGCTCGGCCGTGGTCACCCGCCAACCGTCCGCGCGGCGCTCCAGCCGTACGTTGCGCGACCAGCCCGCCCCCTCGACCGCCACGTGCAGCGAGGTGGTGGCCCCGTCCGCGCCGGCCGTCAGCTGGTAGCGGCACGTCCAGGGGACGGGTTCGACGGCGACCTGGGTGCCGTGCGCGACGAAACCGGGGCCGTCGTCGAGGACGGTGTGCTCGGCGCCCGCGACGTCCGTCCGGCTCCAGAAGAGTGACCTCGGCATGATGCGGACGTTACGCCAGCCGGCCGAGGTCGGCAGCGCATGCGGAAACGCCGCCGCGGAGCGCGAGCTCCGCGGCGGCGTGCCGGGTGGTCGGTGGATCAGTGGGTACGCGCCGGCGGCCGGCCGCCGAAGCCACGCCGCTCGTCGCGCGGCCGCTCGTCCCGGCCCCGCCCCTCGGAGCGGAACCCGCCCCGGCGGTCGGTGCCGCGCTGCTCGCCGCCGAAGCGCCGCTCGCCCTGCGGCCGGTCGCCGAAGCGAGGCTCGCCCCGGTCGCCGGCGCGCTCGCCCCGGTCGCCGTAGCGGTGCTCGCCGGTCGGGCGGTCGGTGCGGTCGCCGAAGCCCCGCTGGCCGCGCTCGCCGAACGAGCGGTCGCCGGCCGGCCGGTCGCCACGGCCGTCGAAGCGCCGCTCACCCCGGTCGCCGAAGCTCCGCTCGCCGGTCGGGCGGTCACCGAAGCGCTCGCCGCGCCCGTCGTAGCGGCGCTCGCTCTGGGGGCGGTCGGAGTGGCCGCGGTCGCCGAAGGAACGCTCGCCCGCCGGGCGGTCGCTGCGGCCGTCGAAGCGGCGCTCACCGAAGCGCTCGCCGCGTGCCTCGCGGTCGCCGAACCGGCGCTCGCCGGTCGGCCGATCGCCGTAGCGCTCGCCGGTGGGGCGGTCGCCGTAGCGCCGCTCGCCGGTCGGCCGGTCACCGTAGCGGCGCTCGCCCCGGTCCGGGCGGTCGCCGAAGCGGCGCTCCCCGGTCGGGCGGTCGCCGTAGCGGCGCTGCCCGCCGGAACGGCGCGGCTCGGGCTCCTCGCGCACCGGGACGCCGCTCGGCTCGCGGGCACCGGTCAGCTCGGCCAGCGTCGGGTCACCGGCGCGTACCCGGGTCTCGGCCGGCGCGACGCCGGCCTTCTCCATCATGGCCAGGGTGGTGCGGCGCTGCTTCGGCAGCACCAGGGTCGCCACCGCGCCGGACTCGCCGGCCCGAGCGGTACGCCCCGCGCGGTGCAGGTAGTCCTTCGGGTCCTTCGGCGGGTCGATGTGCAGCACCAGGGTGACCCCGTCGACGTGGATGCCCCGGGCGGCCACGTCCGTGGCGACCAGGACGTTCATCCGGCCCTCGCGGAACTCGGCGAGCGTCTTGGTGCGCATCCGCTGGGTCTTGCCGCCGTGCAGGCCACCGGCCCGTACGCCCACCGCGGCGAGCTGCTCCACCAGCCGGTCCACCCCGAGCTGGGTACGCGCGAAGAGCATGGTCCGGCCGGACCGGGCCGCGATCGACGCCGCCACCGCGAACTTGTCGTGCGGCGGGATCAGCAGCATGTGGTGGTCCATGGTGGACACCGAGGCGGTCGACGGGGCGGTCGAGTGGGTCACCGGGTCGGACATGAACCGCTTGACGAGCGAGTCCACGTCGCCGTCCAGGGTGGCCGAGAAGAGCAGCCGCTGGCCGCCCGCCGGCGTCTTCGCCAGCAGCTCGGTCACCTCGGGCAGGAAGCCCATGTCGGCCATCTGGTCGGCTTCGTCGAGGACGGTCACCTCGACGTCGTCCAGGTGGCAGACGCCCCGGTTGATCAGGTCGCCGAGCCGGCCCGGGGTGGCCACGACGATCTCCACGCCACGGCGCAGCGCGTCGATCTGCCGGTCGTACGGGACACCGCCGACGGCGGTCTTCAGGAAGATGCCGACGGCCTTGCCCAGCGGCATCAGGGCGTCGTTCACCTGCATGGCGAGTTCCCGGGTGGGGACCAGCACCAGGGCCCGGGGGTGCAGCGGACGGGCCCGGTTGCGGTCGGCGAGCCGGGCGATCAGCGGCAGCCCGAAGGCGAGGGTCTTGCCGGAGCCGGTCTGGCCCCGGCCGAGCACGTCCCGGCCGGCGAGGGCGTCGGGCATGGTGGCGCGCTGGATCTCGAACGGGGTGGTGATGCCCTGTCGGGCGAGCGCCTCGACCAGCGGCCGGGGCAGGCCCAGGTCGGCGAAGGTCACGTCGGCGACGGGGGCGTCGCCTTCGGTCTGGTCGAGGACGGACGGAGTGGTGCCGGGGTCAGCGGAGATGGTCAAGAAATGCCTTTCGAGCGGGGCGCATCTTCGCGATGGCCCGCTGCGGCTGCACGCCGCCGAATCGCCCGCAAGATCGCCCATGGGCGCGCACCACGCGCGCCAGGTCAATGATCTCTACCAGTGTACGGCGGCCCGGCGAGGCCGCCAGTCGATCGCGAGGGGGTAGTGGGCGGGCTCACCCTCGCCCGGCGTACGACCCGCCCGGCGGGAGGGGCGCGCCCCCGCTCCGGCTCACTTGTTCAGGATGCTGCCCACCAGCCCGTCCATGGCGTCGTTGGCGAGCAGGACGACCAGCACACTGATCGCCACCAGCAGCCCCAGGGAGGCGGCCAGGACGACCACCACCCGGGCCGTACGGGACCGTTCGGTCGGCGTGTCGGCCCAGCCCTGGGCCAGGATGTGGCCGGTCAGCGAGCCGGAGTTCTCGAGCGGGTTGCCGGCCGGGAAGGAGACCGTCGCGAAGCCGGGCCCCTCGGTGCCGCCGTAGACGGTGCTGGCCAGGTCCGGCCCGCCCCGGTAGGGCGTACCGGGCCGGGCGGAGCCCCCGGCGGCCGGGGTGCCCCAGGCGGGCCGCTGGACGGCCGGCGGGACCGGTGTGGCGGGTGGGGCCGAGGCGGGCGCCGCGGCCCGGGCGGGCGGTGCGGAGACCGGCGCGGCGGCCCGGAACGACGGCGAGGCGGGCGGGGCTGCGGCCGGCGGCGTGGAGATCGGCGGGACGGTGAAGGAGGGCGTCGAGGCCGGCGGAGCGGAGAACGGTGGGGCCGAGGCCGGCGGGGCGGTGGCGGGTGGTGCGGAGACCGGTGCCGTGGCGCGGGCCGACGACGTGCCTGCGCCCGGCATGGCCGGCGGCGGCGGGAACGGCGGGGCCGGCATCGGGCCCGGCGGGGGCGGGGGCGGCGGCACCGGGGGCCCGGGCGGAGGTACCGGCGGGCCGGGCACGGGCGGGATCGGACCGGGCGGGGTCGGGCGCGGCCCCGGCGGGGTCGGGCTCGGCAGCGGCGGCACCGGCGAGGGGAACGGCCCGGGGGCGGGCGGCTCCGGGATCGGCGCGGGCGCGGGCGGGGTCGGGCCGGGCGGGGCAGGGCTCGGGGCGGGCTCCGGCTCCGGCGTCGGCGGGGTGGGCGGCTGGGCCGGCTCCGGAGGCTGGGCGGGCTCGGGCGGCTCCGGGTTGACCGGGGTCGACCGGTAGACCGTGGCGGCGCCACCACCGGCCCGGGCGACCGCACCGGCGGCGGCGTCCTCGGCCGAGATCCGGCTCAGCCCCGGCACGGAGGCGCTGGCCCGGGTGCCCGGCGTCGAGCCGCCGGCCCGCTGCCCCGGTACGGACGCGGCCCCGACGACCGGCGCGGCGGCGGCCGGCATGCCCGCCGGCCGGGCGGCCTCGGCCCGTTCGACGGAGCTCTCCGCACCGGCAGGGGAAGCGACGGCCGGGCTCTCCTCGCCGACGGGGTCCGGTGCGCCGCCCCGGTAGGTGGTGCCGGCGGCGGGCGGCGTCGGCAGGTGGCCGTCCTGCGGTGGCGCGGCCACGGTGGCGACGCTGGCCCGGGCGCGGGCCGGCGCGGCGGACGACTCCGCCGTGGCCGGCGACGGGTCCACGCTCGCGCGGCCGGCCGGGCCGTCCCCGGGCGGCGAGGCGTCGGTCGCGGCAGGCGAGCCGTCGGTCGCGGTCGGGGTGGCGTCCGTGCCCGGGTGCGGGGCGTCGACACCGGACGGTCCGGTCGGCGCGGAGCCGGTCGTGGTGGCCGGTTCGGGCACGGATCCGCGGTCGACGGTCTCCGCCGGAATCTGTCGCTCGCCCATGCTCGCCCTCCGCGCCGCGCTCGCACCCGTACCCGTGACACCGGACCGGATGTGCCTGGGTGTCACGGTGCCACATTCCACCCCGCCGGCACAGCCGGAGCGGCGTACCGCAGTGTGCCGTCCGGTCAGGCGCCGGTGCTCGCCGAGGCCGAGGCCGGGGCGCTGCTCGCCGGAGCGCTGGTGGCCGGGGCCAGGCTGCTCGGCGCGGTGCTCGGCTCCGCGCCGCCGGTCGGGCTCGGCGCAGCGGAGCTCGTCGCGCTCGCCGTCGGCGACGGGCTCTGCGACGGCGACGGCGAGGGCGACGGCGACGTCGGCGGGGTGGTCGGGCGCGTCGGCGGCCTGGTGGGCGCCTTGGTGGCGGTGGGCGAGGGGTTCGGCGCCGGGGTGGTCGGCTTCGGCGACGTCGAGCCCGTCGGCTTGGGGGCCGGCGTGGTGGGTGCCGGCGGCGGGGTGGCCGGCGCGGGCACCGCACCGACGACCCGGGTGGCGGCGTAGAGGCCGGACCACCGGACGGTGGAGATCTTGACCACGTCGCCGGTGGAGGGGGCCTGCACCATCTTGCCGCCGCCGATGTACATCCCGACGTGGTGGATGGTCGTCCAGCTGCTGCCCGAGGCGAAGAAGAGCAGGTCGCCGGGGAGCAGGGCGCTGCGGTCCACGGAGCGGGCCCGGGTGGCGTAGTACTGGTCCCGGGAGACGCGGGGCAGGTCGTAGTAGCCGGCCGACCGGTACGCGGCCCACATCAGGCCGGAGCAGTCGAACCGGTCCGGCCCCTCGGCCGACCACAGGTACGGGTCGCCGAGCTGCGCCAGCGCGTAGCGGACGGCGGCGAGGGCCTGCGGGCTGGCGATCAGGCCGGTGGCGCTCTGCCCCTCGACGTAGCCGGCCCCGAGCTTCTGTTCGGCGGCCTCCTGCTGCCGTTCCAGCTCGATCAGCTGGGCCTGGTTGTCCGCGCGGAGCTTGACCAGCTTGCGCTCGTTCTCCCGCAGCGCCCTCTCCACCGCGGTGAACTGCTCCTCCGCCCGGCGGACCCGGTCCCGCGTGGCGGCGGCGGCCTGGGTGGCGACCTGCTCGGCCGTACGGGCCCGGGAGAGTTCACCGGCCGCGGCGGTGGTGGAGCCCTCGGCCTGCTCGCCGCGGGAGATCCGCGACAGGTCGCTGAGCCCCCGCAGGTCCTCGGCGATCTGGCCGGGTGGCAGGGCGGCGGCGGCCTTGAAGGCGTCGGCGGCGACGGCGTCGGCGCGCTGCTGGGCGGCGGCCAGGGCGTCGCGGGCGCGGGCCAGCTCGCCCTCGGCGGCGGTGAGCTGCGTCCGGGCGTCGTCGCGCTGCTGGCGGAGCCCGAGCAGCTGGTCGCCGAGCTGGCCGTTCTGCGTCTCCAGGGCGGTGATCTGGGTCAGCAGCGGGCTGGTGACGACGCCACCGACCGGCAGGGTCGGCCCCGCGGTGGGCAGGCCGGTCACGCCGCCGGAGAGGCCGGGTGCCGCGCCGGGCAGCCGCAGGCCGCCGGTGGCGACCGGGCGGGAGCCGGTGTCGGGCACGGCGTTGGGCAGCGCGGGATCGGCGTACGCGGGGGTGGCCAGGGCCATCGCGGCGACGGCGCCGAGCAGGGCCGACCAGAGCGCGGGGCGCAGCACCGGCGAGATCACCGGGCTCCTGCGTCGTCGCTGCCGTCGCCCGTGCCCGCTGTCGACCATTCCGCTCCCCGTCCGGCGCGCTCGTGCCGCGCACGGTGGGCGCGGCGACCGGGACGCTACCAGTGTGTGTCGCGCCCCACCCTGTCTTACCGCACCGAGGCAGCGATGTCGATGCGTGGCCCGGTCACGGGAACCTGAGAGTCCGGTGAAGTACGTCGCGGGCGGTGCCCGTGCTGCCGGGTCGTCGGCGGGCCGACGTAGGCTCGACGCGGACCGTAGCTGGAAGGGACGTGGCTTTCGATGGACGCCGGACTCAAGCGCGAGCTCGAAGCGAAGGTGTACGCCGGTGAGCGGCTGACCCGGGAGGACGGGATCGCGCTCTACGACAGCGACGACCTGGCCTGGCTGGGGCGGCTGGCCCACCACCGCCGCACCGAGCTCAACGGCGACCGGGTGATGTTCAACGTCAACCGGCACCTGAACCTGACCAACGTCTGTTCCGCCTCGTGCGCGTACTGCTCGTTCCAGCGCAAGCCGGGCGAGAAGGACGCGTACACGATGCGCATCGACGAGGCCGTGCGCAAGGCCAAGGAGATGGAGGACGAGCAGCTCACCGAGCTGCACATCGTCAACGGTCTGCACCCGACCCTGCCGTGGCGCTACTACCCGAAGGTGCTGCGTGAGCTGAAGGCGGCGCTGCCGAACGTCAAGCTCAAGTGCTTCACCGCCACCGAGGTGCAGTGGTTCGAGAAGATCAGCGGGCTGAGCGCCGACGAGATCCTCGACGAGCTGATGGACGCCGGCCTGGAGTCGCTGACCGGCGGCGGCGCGGAGATCTTCGACTGGGAGGTCCGGCAGCACATCGTCGACCACGAGTGCCACTGGGAGGACTGGTCGCGGATCCACCGGCTGGCCCACTCGAAGGGCATGAAGACCCCGTCGACGATGCTCTACGGCCACATCGAGGAGCCCCGGCACCGGGTCGACCACGTGCTGCGGCTGCGCGAGCTGCAGGACGAGACGGGTGGCTTCGCGGTCTTCATCCCGCTGCGCTACCAGCACGACTTCGTCGACTCGGCGGACGGCAAGATCCGTAACCGGATCCAGGCCCGCACCACGATGGCGTCGCCGGCCGAGTCGCTGAAGACCTTCGCGGTCTCCCGGCTGCTCTTCGACAACGTCCCGCACGTGAAGTGCTTCTGGGTGATGCACGGCCTCTCGGTGGCCCAGCTCTCGCTCAACTTCGGCGTGGACGACCTGGACGGCTCGGTCGTGGAATACAAGATCACCCACGACGCCGACTCGTACGGCACCCCGAACACCATGCACCGGGACGACCTGCTGCACCTGATCTGGGACGCCGGCTTCCAGCCCGTCGAGCGGGACACCCGCTACAACGTGGTCCGGGAGTACGACAAGGCCCCGTCGCTGGCCGAGCGGCGTTCCGAGCCGCAGCAGGTCTGGGCCTGAGCCGGCCGTATCCTCGTAACACGATGACCGAGCAGCGGAGCGGGTTCCCCCGGCGCGACGCCGAGGGGCGCGTCCTCACCCTGGGCGACCTGCTCGGGGTCAGCCTCGCCGGGTGGGTCATCGGGGTGCTGGCGCTGGTGCTCTTCGACTGGGCCTTCGCGTCGATCGGCGCGGGGGAGTTCGGGCGCACCAACGGCTGGCTGGCGGTGATCCTGCCCGCGTGGCTGTTCTGGGACGACTTCCGGGCCTGGGAGTTCGGCGCCGCCCGGGTGGTGGCGGCGCTGTTCGCCGCCGTCGTCGCGGTGGTCGGCGGGCTGCTGGTCGCCGGGGTGGCCGACGGCCTGGCGCCGCTGCTCACCGGCGGCCTGGCCGCCCTCGCGTTCACCCTGGTGTACGCGGTGCTCTGGTTCCATGGCGTGCACTGGCTGGCCCGACGCACGGGCTGAACCCCGCCCGGGTCATGCCGGCGGCGGAGAACGGAGTGGGAACGTGAGCGCGGCGGTCAAGTACACGCTGGGCCGGATCGGGCTGTTCGTCGTGGTCGTGCTGGCCCTCTGGCCGGTCGAGATGAACGTCTTCCTCAAGCTGATGCTGGCGCTGGTGTTCTCCGCCGCCGCCTCGTTCTTCCTGCTGAAGGGCTGGCGCGACGAGATGGCCGAGGAGATGGCCGTGGCCGCCGAGCGGCGGCGCGCGGAGAAGGAGCGGCTGCGCTCGGCGCTGGCCGGCGAGGACCAGCCGACCGAGGGCGAGCCCGGCGACCGGCGCGCGGACGGCTAGCACCGACGATCCGGCGGGCGGGCCGGCACGGTCCATCAGGAGCGTGCCGGCCCGTTCCGTCGGAGCGGTTACCAGTTGGTGGAGCCCGGCACCGTCGGCCACGGCCGATCCGCCGGCTTGATCAGGTACGCGATGCCGCCGGAGCCGCCGGCCACCGTGCCGTTTGCCCGGTAGCGCTTGGTGCGCAGCCAGATCTGCTCGAACTGCTCCCGCTTGTAGACGTTGCGCACCTCCGCGTTCGACGAGGAGGCCGGGTCGTTGACGATCACGTCACCGTCGGCGGTGAAGCCCACCACCACGAAGAGGTGGCCCGAGGTGCCGTAGTTGGAACCGTCCAGTTCGGTGCCGAGGAAGGACTGCGAGGTGACGACGGGGATGCCGGCGGCGATGAAGCGCTCCACCTCGTCCAGCGAGTGCAGCCGGGTCACCCGCGCGTCGATCCCGGGGAAGCCGGCCGCGTACGCGGTGTTGTAGGGCCAGTTGCCGGCGCCCGCGTACTCGTAGTCCCAGGTCATCCGCGCGGCGTGGGCGACCTGCGGGTCGGTGTAGCCGGGGGTGACCCAGGACAGGTCCGCGGCCGACGGGCCGCGGCCGTAGTACTCCAGCACCATCGTGGTCGAGGTGGGGCTGCACCAGACCTGCCCGCCGCCGCCCCACTCGGGGTAGTTGCCCCGGTGGATCATCTGGGAGCGGGCCGGCACGGGCAGTTCGGTGCCCCAGGCGATGCCGCCCTTGCTGGGGGTGACGGTGAACCGGTCCGGCACGTGCGAGCTCATCGCGCCGAGCATCCGGACCCGGGGCGACGCCGTCTGGCCGGGTGCCCGGTAGAGGTTGAGCCGCAACTGGTACGACTCCAGCAGCACCCCGGCCTTGGCGTCGTCGATCGAGAAGGTGTCGGTCCAGATGGTCGACCAGGGGTCACCCTGACCGTCCAGGGTGGCCCGCTTTATGTCCTGGTCGCCGGAGGCCCAGCGCCCCATCACGTACCAGGGGGTCGCGGTGCCGGTGTTGTAGGTGCCCTGGAGCTCCACCTGGATCCAGGTGCCGGCCGGGGTGTCGGCGTTCCAGGAGGCGACCAGCTCCGTGGCGGCGAAGCCGATCTCGGTACGCGGCGAGGTCCAGGTGGCGTACTCCCAGGTGCGGGTGGCGCCGCCGTGGGGGTCGGTGACCGTGGTGGTCCCGACGGGCCGGTCGATGGTGATGCCGGTGCGGTGGCCCGGCACGGCGTAGGTGCCCTGGTGGGTGCCGGAGCGCCAGTCGGGGTGACTGGACCACTCCTGGAAGGTGATCTGCTCGTCGTGCGCGACGACGGGCAGGTTGTTGTCGGCCTGGGCCGGGACCGTGGTGCCGACGAGGGTGAGCGCGGCGACGCCGGCGAGGGCGACGGCGCGCAGGGATGTGCTGGCCATGGCAACTCCGCGAGGTGGGGAATCGTTGCCGTTCACTGTCCCGCTTGGAGGGAACTTCCGCCAGATGTGAAGACATGGAAAATAATTGCCGACGGGAGGATGCGGCCGGGATGGACCATGACAATGATGAACGTTGATATGACCATGTGACTCCTGGTGAAGTGTGCGGACAGCGGGATCTCCCGTACTCCGAGGAGGTTGTCCATGGCCCTCCGCACGTCCCCACTCCGCCGCCGGCTGGCGCTGGCCGTCGCCGTCGGGCTCGGCTTCGTCACCGTCGCCGCCGGGCCGGTCTCCGCCCGACCCGCCCCCGACCCGGAACCGGCCGCCGCCAGCTACCGGGTGCTCGGCCCGCGCACGGTGGCCGACCGGAACGCCGTCGCCCGCACCGGCGCGGCGATCGACTACTCCGAACACGGCGTGCTGCACGTCTCGGCCACCCGGGCCGAGGCGGCGGCGATCACCCGGCTGGGCTTCCGGCTGGAGTCCGACCCCACCCCGACTCCCCACGACCATGCCGGCACCCTCGCCTTCCCGCCGGCCGACTCCAACTACCACGACTACGCGGAGCTGACCGCCGTCGTGAACCAGGCGGTCGCGGACCATCCGGCCATCGCCCGCAAGATCAGCATCGGTACGTCGTACGAGGGCCGCGACCTGATGGCGGTGAAGATCTCCGACAACGTCGGCACCGACGAGAACGAGCCGGAGATCCTCTTCAACGCCCAGCAGCACGCCCGGGAGCACCTGACCGTCGAGATGGCGATCTACCTGCTCAACCTCTTCACCGACAGCTACGGCAGCGACTCCCGGATCAGCAACATCGTCAACTCCCGGGAGATCTGGATCGTGCCGACGGTCAACCCCGACGGCAGCGAGTACGACATCGCCACCGGCTCGTACCGCTCCTGGCGCAAGAACCGGCAGCCCAACAGCGGCTCCACCGCCGTCGGCACCGACCTGAACCGGAACTGGTCGTACCAGTGGGGCTGCTGCGGCGGCTCGTCCGGCACCACCTCGTCGGACACCTACCGCGGCCCGTCCGCCTTCTCCGCCCCGGAGACCCAGGCCCTGCGCAACTTCGTCAACAGCCGGGTGGTCGGCGGGACGCAGCAGATCAAGGCCAACATCGACTTCCACACCTACTCGCAGCTGGTGCTCTGGCCGTTCGGCTACACCACCGCGAACACCCCCACCGGGATGAGCGCCGACCAGTACAACACCTTCGCCACCATCGGCCAGCAGATGGCGAACACCAACGGCTACACCCCGGAACAGTCCAGCGACCTCTACGTCGCCGACGGCACCAGCATCGACTGGATGTGGGGCGCACACGGCATCTGGGCGTACACCTTCGAGATGTACCCGGGCTCGGCCACCGGCGGCGGTTTCTACCCGCCGGACGAGGTGATCCCCGCGCAGACCTCCCGCAACCGCGACGCCGTGCTGCTGCTCTCCGAGTACGCCGACTGCCCGTACCGGGCGATCGGCAAGCAGGCGCAGTACTGCGGCGGGGGCGGCGGGACCACGGTCTGGTCGGACACCTTCGAGACGGCCACCGGCTGGACCATCAACCCGGCCGGCACGGACACCGCCACCACCGGGGCGTGGGAGCGGGGCGCCGCCCAGGCGACCAACTCCTCCGGGGCCAAGCAGCTCGTCCCGTACGCGGGCGCCAACGACCTGGTCACCGGTCGGCTCGCCGGCACGGCGGCGGGTGACTACGACGTCGACGGCGGGGTGACCAGCGCCCGTTCCCCGGCGGTGACCCTCCCGGCCACCGGCACGCTCACCCTCTCGCTCGCCTGGTACCTGGCGCACGGGTCGAACGCCTCGTCGGCGGACTACCTGCGGGTCAGCGTGGTGCACAACGGCGGCACCACCACCCTGCTCAACCAGGCGGGTGCGGCCACCGACCGGGACGCCGCCTGGGCGGTGGCGAACCTCAACCTGACGCCGTACGCCGGGCAGTCGGTGCGGATCGTGGTGGAAGCCGCGGACGCCTCCGGCGCGAGTCTGGTCGAGGCGGCTGTGGACAACGTCACCATCACCAGTTCCTGATGCCCGGGTGGGGCCCCGTTCCGCCCCCGACGGGGCCCCACCCGCCCCTCCCGTCCGGACGATCTCCGCTGGTCGTGCGCTACCGTGGCGTCGACCAACCGCAGCGAAGCCGGTGTGAAACCGGCGCTGTCCCGCAACTGTGATGCCCCGCCCGTCGGGGACGAGCCAGGTCGCCTGCGTCAGTGGTCGCGACACGCGCTCTCGAGGAAGGGCGCCTCGCGGACGGGTACGCAAGGTCCCTGTCGGCGAAGCACCAGGCTCCTCGACCGACAGGAGGACAGATGTCCGGACGTACCCCCCGGCTGCTCGCCGCGACCCTCGCGGTGGCGGCGCTGACCCTCGGCGCCTGCGCCGAGAAGACCTCGAACGACACCCCCGCCGCAGGCAGCAGCGGCTCGGCGGCCACCTTTCCCGTCACGGTCGGCAAGCTGACGCTGGAGAAGCGCCCCGAGAAGATCGTCTCGCTCTCGCCGAGCGCGACCGAGATGCTCTTCGCCATCGGCGCCGGCAAGCAGGTCACCGCCGTCGACGACAACTCCAACTACCCGCCGGAGGCGCCGAAGAGCGACCTCTCCGGCTTCCAGCCCAACGCCGAGGCGATCGCGGCGAAGACGCCCGACCTGGTGGTGCTCTCCAACGACACCAACAAGATCGTCGACCAGCTCACCACGCTGAAGATCCCGGTGCTGCTCACCCCGGCGGCGGCCACGCTGGACGACTCGTACCGGCAGATCACCGACCTGGGCGCGCTGACCGGGCACCCGGCCGAGGCCGCCGACGTCACCAGGCGGATGAAGGACGACATCGCCAAGCTGGTCAAGGACCTGCCGCAGCGGTCGGAGAAGCTGACCTACTACCACGAGCTGGGCCCGGAGCTGTACACCGCGACCAGCAAGACCTTCATCGGCTCGATCTACGCCCTGGCCGGCCTGGAGAACATCGCCGACGCCTCCGACGCCGACGGCAAGAGCGGCGGCTACCCGCAGCTCTCCCAGGAAGTGATCGTCAAGGCCGACCCGGACTTCGTCTTCCTGGCCGACACCAAGTGCTGCCAGCAGACGCCGGAGACGGTCAAGGCGCGCAGCGGCTGGGCCGGGATCACCGCCGTGAAGAACAACCAGGTGGTCGTCCTCGACGACGACATCGCCTCGCGCTGGGGCCCGCGGGTGGTCGACCAGCTCCGCACGGTCGTCGACGCGGTCGCCAAGGTGCCGGCGTGACCGTCCCCCGCCCGTGACCGTACGACCCACGCAACCCCGACCGGCCGGGACGCCCGAGGCGTCCCGGCCGGCCGGCGTGCCCGCCGCCCGCGACCCCGCCCCGGCTCCGGACCAGCCGGGCGACCCGTCGGCGGCGCGGCCGGTGACCGTCGGTACGGCCCGACCGGCCGGGCTGCGCCGACGCTGGCTGGCCGCCGGGCTGGGCGCGGTGCTGGTCGCCCTGATCACCGGGGTGTCGCTCGGCCCGGTCAGCCTGCCGCCCGGCAGCGTCGCCGCTGAGCTGCTGAACCTGCTGCCCGGGGTGCACCTGGACAGCGGCCTGACCGCCGGCGAGATCGCCATCGTCACCGAGCTGCGGCTGCCCCGGGTGGTGCTCGGCCTGCTGGTCGGTGCGCTGCTCGCCCTGGCCGGCGGCGCGTACCAGGGGGTGTTCCGCAACCCGCTGGCCGACCCGTACCTGCTGGGCGTGGCGGCCGGGGCGGGGCTGGCGGTCACCGCGGTGATCGCCCTCGGCGCGGCTGGTACGGCGCTGACCGGGCTGCCGCTGACCGTGCCGCTCGCCGCGTTCGCCGGCTCCCTCGGCGCGGTGGCGATGACGTACCTGCTGGGGGTGGCCGGCGCGCGCGGCCGGTCCCCGGCGACGCTGATCCTGGCCGGGGTGGCGGTCTCGGCGTTCCTCTCGGCCGGGCAGACGTACCTGCTGCAACGGCACTCGGACAGCATCCAGCTGGTCTACTCGTGGCTGCTCGGCCGGCTCGCCACCGCCGGCTGGCACGACGTGCTGCTGGTCCTGCCGTACTTCGCGCTGACCGCGGTCGTGGTCCTGCTGCACCGTCGCGAGCTGGACGTGCTGTCGCTCGGCGACGACGAGGCCAGCAGCCTCGGGCTGCACCCGCAGCGCTCCCGCTACCTGCTGATCGCCGCCGCCTCGCTCGGCACCGCGGCGGCGGTCTCCGCCTCCGGGCTGATCGGCTTCGTCGGCATCATCGTCCCGCACACCGTGCGGCTGCTCGCCGGCTCCAGCTACCGGGTGATCCTGCCGCTCTCCATGCTCTTCGGCGGCGCGTTCCTGGCGCTGACCGACGTGGCGGCCCGGACCGTCGCCGCCCCGGCCGAGATCCCGATCGGCGTGGTCACCGCGCTGCTCGGCGGCCCGTTCTTCGTCCTGGTGCTGCGCACCTCCCGGCGGGTGCTCTCGTGACACCCGCGGTCGAGGTGCGCGACCTGCACGTCAAGCTCGGCGGCGTGCCGATCCTGGCCGGGGTCGACCTGACCGTCGCGCCCGGCGAGTGGGTCACCGTGATCGGTCCGAACGGCGCCGGCAAGTCGACCCTGCTGCGCGCCGTCGGCGGCCTGCTGCCCGCACCGCACGCCGTCTCCCTCTTCGGTACGCCGCTGCGGGCCCTGCGTCCCCGCGAGCGGGCCCGGGTGGTGGCCACCGTCGCCCAGTCCCCGACCGTGCCGGCCGGGATGTCGGTGCTCGACTACGTCCTGCTCGGCCGCACCCCGTACATCCCGCCGCTGGGGCGCGAGTCCGCCGCCGACCTGGCGGCCGTGCACGAGGTGCTGGACCGGCTGGACCTGGCCGCGTTCCACGGCCGCGAACTGGCCACCCTCTCCGGCGGTGAGCGGCAGCGGGTCTTCCTGGCCCGGGCGCTCGCCCAGGGTGCCACCCTGCTGCTGCTGGACGAGCCGACCAGCGCGCTGGACATCGGCCACCAGCAGGAGGTGCTGGAGCTGGTCGACCAGTTGCGTCGGGCGCACGGGCTGACCGTCTTCGCCACCATGCACGACCTCTCCGTCGCCGGCGAGTACGCCGACCGGCTGGTGCTGCTCGCCGACGGGCGGGTGGTGGCGGCCGGCCCGCCCCGCGAGGTCCTCACCCAGGAGCTGCTCGCCACGCACTACCGTGCGCACGTCCGGGTCATCGACGGCGACCACGGCCCGCTGGTGGTCCCCATCCGCCCCCACTGACCCGGCCCTGCGGCCGGATCACGCCGGGGCGGACAGGGTGATGACGGAGAAGAGGGCGCCCTGGGGGTCGCGGAGGGCGGCCAGCCGGCCCTGCGGGACGTCCCGGGGCGGAACGAGGATGCTGCCGCCCATCTCGGCGGCCCGGGCGGCGGTGGCGTCGGTGTCCGCCACCGCGAAGTAGACCGACCAGTAGGCCGGCATGTCGGCGGGGAAGTCGTCGCCGAGCGGCGGCATCATGCCGGCCACGATCCGCGCCCCGCACCGCCAGCCGGTGTAGGTGATCGGCCCCATCGGCTGGTCCTCCGGATGCCAGCCGAAGACCAGCTCGTAGAAGGCCTTCGCGCCCTCCGGGTCCGGGGTGACCAGCTCGTTCCAGCTCATCGCGCCGGGGACGTTGAACAGCTCCGCCCCGGTCATCGCCATCGGCTGCCAGACGCTGAACACCGCGCCGGCCGGGTCCGCGAAGACCCCCATCCGCCCCTGGTCGAAGACGTCGAACGGGGGGACCAGCACCTGCCCACCCGCCGAGGAGACCCGGGTGGCAGCCAGGTCGGCGTCGTCGGTGGCGACGTAGGTGGACCAGATCGGCACCTGGTCCGGGGTGGCCGGCGGCCCCGCTCCCGCCACCGCCCGGCCGTCCTTGAGGAAGATGGTGTAGCCGCCCGCCTCCGGCTGCGGCGAGACCCGGCCGGTCCAGCCGAACAGCTCCGGGTAGAAGCGCTTCGCGCCCTCCAGGTCGGGGGCGGCCAGGTCGGTCCAGCAGGGCGTGCCGGGCTCGACACCGCTCACGGTGGCCCCTTCCGCCGGTGGCGGCCGCCGACGGCACGCCCTGCGGGCATCCTGGCACCGTCCCGCCGTCGGGTGCGGGGGAAACGGACGAAAGGTCAGCCGTACCGGCGACCCTCGTCCCGCCGGTACGCCCAGCCGGCGATCGCCGCCAGCGCCACCACCCAGACGCCCAGCGAGACCAGCGCCCGCGGGTCCGGCGACCAGTCGGTGACCGCCGCCCACATCAGCTCCACCGCACCCCGGGTGGGCAGGTACGGGGCGATCGCCCGGATGAAGCCGGGCGCGGTGTCGGGGCCGGAGAGCAGCCCGCCGCCGAAGGCCAGCGGGAAGAAGACCACCTGCGCGACCACGATCGCCGCCTTGCTCGGCAGTGCGTACCCGATGGCCAGGCCCATCAGCGTGAACGGCACCGAGATCACGGCCACCGTGGCGGCGCCGAGGAGGAACTGCGCCGCGCCGACCCGGGCCGAGGTGGCCACCGCCGCGATCACCACCACCGGCAGCATGGACAGGTACGTCAGCACCAGGCCGGCCAGCACCCGCCCGGCGAAGCGCGCCGCCGGACCGGTCGGCAGCGTCCGGGTGTACGGGTTCCACGGCAGCGCGCGGTCCTCGGAGACCCCGACGCCGTACTGGAAGATGTTGGCGGTGAGCACCGAGAAGGTGACCATCGCGGCGGTGGCGTAGGTGGCGGCGGTCGGGTCGTCCCCGGTGAACGGCACCACGAAGAAGAGCATCGCGGCGGCGGGGAAGAACGCGCTGCCCACCACCGCGACCGGGATCCGCATGATCTCCAGCAGCTGGTAGCGGGCGTGGACCAGGGCGAGCTGCACGGGTGCCCCTCTCAGACCGTGGTGGGTTGGGCGGGGGCCGACCCGTCGTCGGCGGTGATGGCCAGGAACGCCTCCTCCAGCGAGGTGGGGCGCACCTCCAGGTCGCGGAAGGCCACCCCGGCGGTGACCAGGTCGCGCACCAGCTGGTCGGCGTCCGTGGTGAGCAGGTGGGTACGCCCGTCGGTGTGGGTGGTGCCGACCACGCCGGGCAGCGCGGGCAACGCCTCGGCGACCAGGCTGACCCGTCGTACGCCGACGATGCCGCGGATCGCCGCCACCGTGTCGTCGGCGAGCACTCGGCCCCGGCCCATCACCACCACCCGGTGTGCCAGCGCCTCCACCTCCTCCAGGTAGTGGCTGCTCAGCAGCACCGTCCCGCCGTCGGCGTGGAAGGCCCGGATCGCCTCCCAGAGGGTGTGCCGCGCCTCGACGTCCAGCCCGGTGGTCGGCTCGTCGAGCACCACCAGCCGGGGCCGGCCGAGGAAGGCCAGCGCGACGGCGAGCCGCCGGCGCTGGCCGCCGGAGAGGCCGCCGGTCTGTCGTTTCACCTGCGCGGTGAGGCCGAAGCGGTCCAGCAGTTCGGCCTTGGGCACCGGGTCGGGGAAGTGCGCGGCGACGAAGTCGACCACCTCGCCGACGCGCAGCGTGCCGGGCAGGCCCGTCTCCTGCGGAGTGACGCCGAGGTGCCGGCGGGACGCCGGGTCGCGGGGGTCGCCGCCGAAGAGTTCCACCCGGCCCGCGGTGGGGCGGCGCAGCCCGACCAGCAGGTTGATCAGGGTGCTCTTGCCGGCGCCGTTCGGCCCGAGCAGGCCGACCAGTTCGCCGGCGCGTACCTCCAGGTCGAGCCGGTCGAGGGCGAGCACGTCGCCGTACCGGCGGGTGGCCTGTTCGGCGCGGGCCAGGATCATCGGGGCTCCTCGCGGTTGCGGACCCGGACGGACGTACCGACTCCCGTTGTACCCCTCGGGTGCCAGCCCGCCGCCCCGCGCGCCCGCGTCGGCCCGCTCAGCCGGCCGGGTTGGTCAGCGGGGCGGGCAGCGGCGCGGTGTGCAGTACGGCGAGCCGGGAGACCGCGCGGGTCAGCACCACGTAGAGGCGGTGCAGGCCGCGCGGCTCGGCGGCCACGATCGCGGCCGGCTCGACGACCACCACGTGGTCGTACTCCAGGCCCTTGACCAGCGTCGCGGGGACCACGGTGACCCGCGCCGCGGTGTCGACGTCGTCGGCGGTCGCGGTCTGGACCCCGGCGGCGGCCAGCGCCGCGCGCAGCCGCTCCACCGCGTCGTCGGCGGCGATCACGCCGACGGAACCGTCGTGCGGGAGCGCCGCCCGCACCTCGGCCACCGTCGCCGCGTCCAGGTCGGCCACGGTACGCACGTCCAGCGTGCCGTCGCGCCGCAGCGACCGCGCCGGGGGTACGTCGACGGCGAGCGCGGGCAGCAGCCGGTTGGCGAACGCCACCACCACCGCGGGCACCCGGAAGCCGACGCTCAGCGGCACCACCGCCGCGTCCGGCTTGCCCAGGTGGGTCAGGGACTCCCGCCAGTCGGTGGCGGCCCACGGGGCGGTGCCCTGGGCCAGGTCGCCGAGGAGGGTGATCGAGCCGTGTTCGCTGCGCCGGGCGATGGCCCGGCACTGCATGGGGGAGAGGTCCTGCGCCTCGTCCACCACCACGTGTCCGAAGCCGCCGGGCCGCTCGATCAGCCCGGCCGCCTCGTCGATCAGCACCGCGTCGGCGGCGGTCCACCGCGTCGCCTTCGGGGTGCGCGCCAGTTTCGTCCCGGTCCGCGCGGTGGCGCCGGCGCCGATCAGCAGCGCCTGTTCCTCGGCGGTGAGCAGCCCGTCGGCGGCGGCGGCGAGCACCTGCGGGTCGCCGAGCAGCGTGTGCACCAGGCCCTCCGGGGTGAGCGCCGGCCAGACCGCGTCCAGGAAGGCGGCGACCGGCCGGGCCTTGCCCGTCCGGCGCAGCCAGGCGTCGCTCGGCGACTCGGCCCGGCGCGCCTCGGCCTGGCGTTGCAGCAGCCCCACCACCCGGGCCCGGACGCGCTCCCGGCCGGTGGCGTACGGCAGCCCCTCCCGGCGGGTCTCCTCGACCACCCGGTGCAGCGGGTCGAGGCCGATCCGCCAGCGGAACGAGCCGTCCGACACCATGATCGGCTCGGTGGGCGCGCCGATGTGCGCGTCGACGGCCCGGCGCAGCACCTCGGCCATCCGGACGTCGTGCTTGAGGGTGGCGACGGCGGGGTCGTCGACCGCGCGCACCGGCACCCGGGTGACCAGGTCCTCGACCGTGGCCTGTTCGACCTCGACCTCGCCGAGCGCCGGCAGCACCGCCGCGATGTACGACAGGAACGCCCGGTTCGGTCCGACGATCAGCACGCCGGAGCGGCGCAGTCGTTCCCGGTGCAGGTAGAGCAGGTACGCGGCCCGGTGCAGCCCGACGGCGGTCTTGCCGGTGCCCGGCGCGCCCTGGACGCAGATCGAGTCGGCCAGGTCGGCCCGGACCAGCTCGTCCTGCTCGGGCTGGATGGTGGCGACGATGTCGCGCATCGGGCCGACGCGGGGGCGCTCGATCTCGGCGGTGAGGATCCGGCTGGCCGTGCCCAGCTCCTCACCCCGGTCCAGGTGTTCGTCCTCGAAGCTGGTCAGCGCCCCGCCGCTGAACCCGAAGCGCCGCCGGACGGCGACGCCCTGCGGGTCGCGGGCGCTGGCCCGGTAGAACGACCGGGAGACCGGGGCCCGCCAGTCCAGCACCAGCGGTTCGCCCCGCTCGTCGGTGACGTGCCGCCGGCCGACGTGGTACTCGCGCCCGGCATGGTCAGGATCCGTGTGGCCGAAGTCGAGCCGGCCGAAGAAGAGCGGGGTGGTCGGGTCGTCGGCCAGCTCCTTGACCCGCCGGGCCATGTGCCGGCCGAGCTGCTCGGCGGTGTATGCGTCCCCGGCGACCCTGTCGCCGGTGGCGAAGAGCGCCTCGGCGCGCTCGCGCATCCGGCGCAGCGCGGCGCGGGAGGTGTCCAGGTGGGCCCGCTCGGCGGTGAGCTGCGCGTCGAGGGCGTCGGCCGGGTCGGGGTCGGCGGCTTCTGGCAGTCGGTCGGGGTCGGCGGTGGGCGTGGCGGCACGGGTCATCCGAGGCGACCTTCCGGTGGCGTTCGTGTGATCGGTTGACCTGGGCCGCCCGGCGCTCCGTCAGACGCGGTACCGGCTGTGCCCGGTGAAGAGAGGCGCGCGGTCCGCGCGCGGCGCTCCACGTTACGCCTCACCGTCGGTGGCGGCCACGCATTTCCCCCGACCCCCCGGGTCGCACCTGCCACGCCCGCCGGTCCGGCGCCTGCGCCCGAGCTGCCGGCCGGCGTCCGGAGCCGGGCGGCAGCCGGGCCCTCGGGCGGCAGCCGGGCCCTCGGGAGGTTGCGGTGCTCTACACGTCGCTGTGGAGTTGATGTCGCAAACGATTCGGTCCTGGGGCACGGCCTTGGCATCGCACATCGCGGGCGACAGTCGTGACGGCACCCGGTCCGGTGAATCGTTTGCATCATCAGGTCCACAGCGTGCTGCGAGGACCCAGCCGGTGGGTGCGGGCAGGCGGCAGAGGTGCGGGCGGCAGTGTCGGGCGGACGAACGGCGCTGGTCGCGCCGGCCGTCGGGGCGGGATCATGGGGGGATGACGGAGGCGCGGCCCGAGCAGCGCCGGATGACGATCAGCGACCCGCAGGTGATGCGGGCGCTGGCCCATCCGGCCCGAATCGCGATCATGGAGTACCTGAGTACCCGGGAGGGCGGCGCGACCGCCACCGAGTGCGCCGAGCTCGTCGGCATGTCACCGAGCGCGACCAGCTACCACCTGCGGGCGCTGGCGAAGTCCGGCCTGGTCGAGCAGGCGCCCAGCCGGGGCGACGCGCGGGAGCGGCTCTGGCGCACGTTCAGCCAGAACTGGTTCGTCGACCCGGGCCAGGACGCGGGCCCCGAGGCCCGCGCCGCCGAGCAGGCGCTGGTGGAGGCGCACGCCGCCCGGGACATGGAGCGGACCCGGGACTGGTTGCGGCGCGCCGGGGGCGAGCCTCCCGAGTGGTACGACGTGGCGTTGTTCAGCGACAGCATGCTGCTGCTCACCGCCGCTGAGCTGGCCGAGCTGAACGAGGCGGTGCTGGCCCTGCTCCGGCCGTACCGGCAACGGAACCGGCAGGCCGATCCGCCTGCCGGGGCGCGGTCGGTGGCGGTGCAGTACAAGGTGGTGCCGTTGGCGTAGGGGGTTGAGTCGATCAGGTGTGAAGGATTATTTTCGAAGTATGTCCTTCACATCTGACGGTTCACGGTGGTCCGACGTCTGGTTGGCCGCCGGGGCGCGCGGCACCACCATCTGCGGTGACTTCCTCGCTGCCACCGCGCTCGCGCTCGCCCTCCAGGCCGCCGGCGCCAGCGGTCTGGCCGTCTCCGGGCTGCTGCTGGCGGCCACCCTGCCCCTGGTGGTGCTCGCCCCGCTCGCCGGGCGGCTCGCCGATCGGGTGGACAGCCGCCGGCTGCTCGTCACCGTCGGGCTGGTGCAGGCCGCGCTCTGCGCCCTGCTCGCCTTCGCCGAGCATCCGGTCCTGGTGATCGGGCTGGTCGGGCTGCTCGCCTGCGGGCTCGCGGTCACCCAGCCCTGCCTGGCCGCGCTGCTGCCGGCGATGGTGCGCCCCGGTGACCTGCCCCGGGCCAGCGCGATCAGCCAGACCGCGGTCTCCCTCGGCGCGCTCGGCGGGCCGGTGCTCGCCGGGCTGCTGGTCGGGCAGTTCGGCACCCGCGTACCGCTGCTGCTGGACGCCGCGAGCTACCTCGCGCTGGTCGCCGCCGGCCTGCTGCTGCGGACCCGCCGGGGTGGCCGGCGGACCGCGACCGCCACGGCCGCGACCGCGCCGCCGGCCGCGCCGGCCTGGCGGCTGCGGCGCGACCCGCTGCTGCTGGCCATGGTGGTCACCACGGCGGCGGTGATCGCCGCGATCGGCGGCATCAACGTGATCGAGGTGTTCTTCATCCGCGACACGCTGGACGGGTCGGCCACCGTATACGGCCTGGTCGGCGCGGCCTGGATGGCCGGCATGCTGCCGGGGAGCTGGCTCGCCGCCCGGCTGGCCCGCCGGCTCACCGACGACGGCGCCCTGGTGTACGGCGTGCTGGCCACCCTCGGCGGCTGCTGCCTGATGGTGGTCCTCGCGTCGGCCGTGCCGTCGGCCGGGCTGCTGGTCCCGCTCTGGCTGGTGGCGGGCGCGGCGAACGGCGGCGAGAACGTCTTCGCCAACGTGCTGACCGCCCGGCGGGCCCCCGAGGCGCTGCGCGCCCGGGCGTACGCCGCCTACGGCGCGGCCGTCCAGGGCGGCTCGATGGCCGGGTACCTGGTCGGCGGGGCGCTGCTGGCGGTGCTGCCGCCGCGACCGTTGATCGCGCTGGCCGGGGGCGCGGGCCTGCTGGTCGTCCTCGCGTTCGTGCCCGTCGTCGTCCGCGCCGTCCGGCACGACGCCGCCGGCCCGGTCGAGCCGGCAGCGGCGGCCGGCGACCGGATCCCGGCTGCGGAGTTGGCCACTCCGGGGCCGGGCCGCTGAGCCGGCCGGGGAGCACGGGGATACCGTCGGGTCATGGTTGAACGCGTGGCGCGCCCCCGGGTCGGACACATCCAGTTCCTCAACTGTCTGCCCATCTACTGGGGGCTGATGCGCTCCGGCGCGCTGCTCGACGTCGACCTGCACAAGGACTCCCCGGACCGGCTGAGCGCCGCGCTGGTCGCCGGTGACCTGGACATCGGGCCCATCTCGCACGTGGAGTACCTGCGCCACGCCGACGAGCTGCTGCTCCTGCCCGACCTGGCGGTCGGCAGTGACGGGCCCGTGCTCTCGGTCAACGTGGTCTCCACGAAGCCGCTGGCCGAGCTGGACGGCGGCCGGGTCGCGCTCGGCTCCACCTCGCGTACCGGGGTGCTGCTCGCCCAGCTCCTGCTCGCCGATCGGTACGGCGTCCGCCCGGACTACTTCCGCTGCCCGCCGGACCTGACCCAGATGCTGCTGGAGGCCGACGCGGGCGTGCTCATCGGCGACGTGGCGCTGCGCGCGCTCTACGAGGCGCCGCGTCGGGGGCTGGAGGTCACCGACCTCGGGCAGGCCTGGCGGGAGTGGACGGGGCTGCCGATGGTCTTCGCCGTCTGGGCGGTACGCCGTGACTTCGCCGCCGCCCATCCGGGCCTGGTCAAGGAGGTGCACGAGGCGTTCCTGCGCTCCCGTGACCTGTGCCTGGCCGAGCTGGACCAGGTGGCCGAGGCGGCCGCCCGCTGGGAGCCGTTCGACGCGGCGACGCTGGCCACGTACTTCCGTGCCCTCGACTTCTCGCTCGGCGACCGGCAGGTGGCCGGGCTGCGGGAGTTCGCCCGGCGGGCCGCGGCGATCGGCGAGGCCCCGGCGCTGCCGGACGGCGGCCCCGAGTTCTTCGCCGGCTGACCGCGCCCGGGGCGCGGTCAGGTGGCCGGGCGGAGCACCGCCTCGGTGATCTTCTGGCAGTTCTTCATGCCGTACTCGTAGCCCATGCCGATCGGGTAGCGGACCATTACGCCCATCGTCCAGGTGTCGCCGATGGCGAGGCAGTTGACGTGCATCTCCTGCTCGCGGGTCCGGTCGACCCAGCCGTTCTTGATGGCGATGGTCTTCCGCTCGGCGGCCGGGAACGCCTTGCGGATGCCGAAGTCGCCCGTGCCGCGCACCAGCCGCATCTCGCCCAGCAGCCACTTGGTCCACTTCGGACCGGCGGCGCGGCCGTCGGCGATGCACGCGCCCAGGCGGGCGGTGTCCCGGGGGGAGAGGTTGGTCCGGCTCCAGCCGCCGTCGGCGGCCGGGCTGCTGTCGGTGGTCTCGCAGATGGAGATCAGCCGCTTGATGGACGCGGACCGGCCGATGCTGGTGTAGAACTTCTCGGCCCGGATGTTGTCGCTGTCCCGGATGATGCGGGTGGCGTCGGCGAGCTTGGCGTCGCTCGGGGTCTGCCCGTCCTCGGCGGCCTTGCGCAGGTAGTCGGCGACGATCCAGGACTTGATCAGCGACGCGGTGGTGCTGGTCTCGGCCATGTTCTCCGAGCCGATGATCTTTCCGGTCCGGGTGTCCAGGACGCTCCAGGCGTACCAGCCCTTGAGGTCGAGGTCGATCTGCTCGTCGGAGAAGGGCAGCGGCTCCGGCGCTGGGGTCGGCTTCGGCTTCGGACGGTTGCTGCGGTCGGTGGGCTCGGCGGTGGAGCGATCCGTCGTGGGGGGCTCGCCCCAGTGCGAGGCGGCGGTTGACGCCAGCGGTGAGCCGGGCAGCAGCCGCAGCGACACCAGCACCAGGCCGATCAGGATGGCGGCGAAGGCGGCCAGCTTCAGCGGCGCGGCGTCCCGCCGGTCACCGCGGCGGCTGCCAGCCATCAGAGCTCACCGGCCGGCTGGGGCGGCAGCCCTGGCCCCTGGTTCAGCTGCTGGGGCACCTTCAGCGCCGCGCCGGGCTGCGGCGACACCAACTGGGTGGCGACGCTGCCGCAGACCTTGGCGCCGTAGTCCAGCTTGCTGCTCTGCGGGTAGCGCAGCATCACCGCGAGGCTCCACTTGTCCGTGACGGCGAGGCAGCTCACGTGCCAGTTGCCGTCGTAGTTGAGGGGGGTCCAGCCGTTCTTGATGGCGACCGGGCCCTGCGCCTTGATCGCGGCGGGCAGGCCGTCGACGATGCCCCACTTGCCGCCGCCGGACCTGGCCTGCTGGGACTTGACGCTGCCGCGGACCTTGCTCATCTCGTCCAGCACCCACTTGGTCCACCTGCGGCCGGCCGCCTTGCCGTCGGCGATGCAGTCGCCGAGCCGGGCGGCGTCCTGGGGGGACATCCGGGTGAAGCTCCAGTAGCCCTCGTAGCCGGCCACGTTGCCGCGCTTGGTGTCGGTGAGGCCGCAGATGCTGATCGCCCGCTTGATCACCGGGCCCGGCTGACCGCCGGCGGGCACCTTGTAGGAGCCACCCGCCGCGGCGTAGACCTGGTTGGCCGCGGTGTCGTTGCTGTCCCGGATGGCCAGGCTGGCGGCCTTCTTGAGCGCCGCCGTCGGCTGCTTGTCGCCGAGCTGGCGCAGGTAGTCGGCGACGATCCACGCCTTGATCATCGACTCGGTCGAGCTGGTCGACGCCATGTTCTTCGAGCCGGCGATCTTGCCCGTCCGCCGGTCCATCAGGGCCCAGCCGAAGAACTCGCCCTTGAAGTTCACCGACACCGGGCCGGCGGAGAGCGTCGGCGGCGGGGGCGCGGTGGGGGTCGGGACGGGGACCTGTTCCGCGCCGCCACCGAGGCCGCCACCGTCAGCGGCCAGCTTCGCGTACGCGGTCGGCACCAGCAGGCCGGCGCCGAGCAGGACCGCCAGGACGGCGAGCACCATGGTCACGCGAGATCGCATGAGTGGGTGAACTCCAGATGTCAGGGCCGGGGGGCCGGTGTTTCCGCGTGGTCGACTCGACCGCCGAGGCCGGGGGAGTGGCCGTCGTCGTGGTGCGATCGTCAGCAGCCGATCGGTGTGACCGGGGGAAGTCTACGTCCGGACCGGCGACTCGCCAGAACCCGACGCTCGGCAACTTGCCGTTAAGCCGTGATAAAGAGCCGGTATGCCGCTCTTAGGGGGATTCATCTTCTGCAAGTGACGCATGTCATAGCCGTGCCCGGGCGCAGGTGTCGACGGAGAGCGGCTGTCCGGTGACGCAAAGCCCTCTCGGAATCCTGTTACACCCTCTGGTGTCGCAGGGGTCGAGCTGTAACACTTGGGCCATGTATGGCAACGACTTCGCCGCCGAGGGGGACGCCCCCGGCGGTGACCTGCTCGGTCAGGTCGAGGCGGCCGAGGCCGCGCTGCGGGAGGCCGCGGCGCGCGGCCGGCGTGGCGCGCCGGAGCCCGGTGCGGACCTGGCGGCCTACTTCGCCGAGGTCATCGACGCGGACCAGAAGATCGAGCCGCGCGACTGGATGCCCGAGGCGTACCGCAGGACGCTGATCCGGCAGATCGCCCAGCACGCGCACTCCGAGATCATCGGCATGCAGCCCGAGGGGAACTGGATCAGCCGGGCCCCGTCGCTCAAGCGCAAGGCGATCCTGCTGGCCAAGGTGCAGGACGAGGCCGGCCACGGGCTCTACCTCTACGCGGCGGCGGAGACCCTCGGCATCAGCCGGGACGAGCTGGTCGAGATGCTGCTCAACGGGCGGCAGAAGTACAGCTCGATCTTCAACTACCCCACCCTGACCTGGGCCGACGTGGGCGCCATCGGCTGGCTGGTGGACGGCGCCGCGATCGTCAACCAGGTGCCGCTCTGCCGCTGCTCGTACGGGCCGTACGCGCGGGCGATGATCCGGGTCTGCAAGGAGGAGTCGTTCCACCAGCGGCAGGGCTACGAGATCCTGCACACGCTGGCGCACGGCACCCCGGCGCAGAAGGCGATGGCCCAGGACGCCGTCGACCGCTGGTGGTACCCGTCGCTGGCGATGTTCGGCCCGCCGGACGGGGACTCGACCCACTCCGCGCAGTCGATGGCCTGGAAGATCAAGCGCTTCTCCAACGACGAGCTGCGCCAGCGCTTCGTGGACATGTGCGTGCAGCAGGCCGAGATCCTCGGCCTCACCCTGCCCGACCCCGACCTGCGCTGGAACGACGAACGGCAGTCGTACGACTACACCCAGCCGGACTACGACGAGCTGATGCGGGTGATCAAGGGCGAGGGCCCGTGCAACCGGCAGCGGATGGAACACCGCCGCCGCGCCCACGACGAGGGCGCCTGGGTACGCGAGGCCGCCGCGGCGTACGCCGCCAAGCGGGCGCAGCAGAGGGAGAAGGTGGCCGCATGAGCAGGGAATCCTCGCCGCTGTGGGAGGTCTTCGTCCGGGCCCGGCGCGGGCTGTCGCACACCCACGTCGGCAGCCTGCACGCCCCGGACGCCGAGCTGGCCCTGCACAACGCCCGCGACCTCTACACCCGCCGCCAGGAGGGGGTGTCGATCTGGGTGGTGCCGGCGAGCGCCATCACCGCGTCCAGCCCGGACGAGAAGGACGCCTTCTTCGACCCGGCCGCCGACAAGGTCTACCGCCACCCCACCTTCTACGAGGTGCCGGACGGGGTGGCGCACCTGTGAACGGCCCCTTCGACTTCACCCTCGCGCTCGCCGACGACGCCCTGGTCGCCGCGCAGCGGCTCGGCGAGTGGGCCACCCGCGCGCCGGAGATGGAAGAGGACATCGCGCTGGCCAACATCGCCCTCGACCAGCTCGGCGCGGCCCGCCTGCTGCTGTCGTACGCGGGCGAGCTGGAGGGCGCCGGCCGGGACGAGGACGCGCTGGCGTACCTGCGCGACGACCGCGAGTTCCGCAACTGTCTGCTGGTGGAGCTGCCCAACGGCGACTTCGCGGTGACCATGGTGAAGCTGCTGCTGCTCTCGGCGTACCAGCTGCCGCTCTACACCGCGCTGGCCGGCTGCGCCGACGAGCGGCTCGCCGCGATTGGGGCGAAGGCGCGCAAGGAGTCGGCGTACCACCTGGACCACAGCTCGCTGTGGGTGAAGCGGCTCGGCGACGGCACCGAGGAGTCGCACCGGCGGGCCCAGGCCGCGCTGGATCAGGTCTGGCCGTACCACCACGAGTTCTTCACGGCGAACCCGGCGGCGCCGGTCGACCCGGCCACCCTGCGGGCCGACTTCGACGCCGTCGTGTCCGCCGTGCTCGACGAGGCGACGCTGACCCGGCCGCAGACCGGCTGGGCGCCGGCCGGCGGGCGCGACGGCGTGCACACCGAGCACCTGTCGTACCTGCTCGCCGAGATGCAGGTGCTGCACCGCGCGCATCCGGGGGCGAAGTGGTGAGCGCGGCGCGGCGGAGCTTCGCGGCCGCGGACGGACGGTGGCACCGGTGACCGACCCCAGGGCGGCCGTGGCGGCGGTGGTGGACCCGGAGATCCGGGTGATCACCATCGACGAGCTCGGCATCCTGCGGGCGGTCGACGAGGAACCGGCCACCGGCCGGGTCGTGGTCACCATCACCCCCACCTACACCGGCTGCCCGGCGATGGACGTGATCCGCGCCGACATCCGCCGGGCGCTGGCCGCCGCCGGCCACCCCGACGCCGAGGTGCGCACGGTCTACAGCCCGGCCTGGAGCACGGACTGGATCTCCGAGCGCGGCCGGGCGAAGCTGGCCGCCGCCGGCATCGCCCCGCCGGCCCCGGTACGCGCGGGTAACCTGGTTCCCCTGTCGCTGTCCGTGCGCTGCCCGCGCTGCGGCTCCCCGGAGACCGAGCAGGTCAGCCGGTTCGGCTCCACCGCGTGCAAGGCCCTGTGGCGCTGCCGCTCCTGCTCCGAACCCTTCGACCACCTGAAGGCGCTGTGACTGTCACCATCACCCGACCGGTCCGCCGCCGGCCGGCCTTCCACCCGCTGCACGTCGCCGCCGTCGACCGGCTCACCGAGGACTCCGTGGCGATCACCTTCGCCGTGCCCGAGGAGCTGCGGGAGGCCTTCGCGTTCTCCGCCGGCCAGCACCTCACCGTGCGCCGGGTGGGTGCGGACGGCGCGGACGTGCGGCGGTCGTACTCGATCTGCTCCACCCCCGACGACCTGGCCCGGCACGGCCGGTTGCGGGTCGGCGTGCGGGAGATCCCCGGTGGGGCGTTCTCCGCGTTCGCCTGCGGGGCGCTGCGCAGCGGCGACACCGTCGAAGTGCTGCCCCCGCTGGGGCACTTCACCACGGCGTTCGCGCCGGACCGGGTCCGGCACTACGGCGCGGTGGTTGCCGGTTCCGGCATCACCCCGGTGCTCTCGCTGGTCGCGACCGCCCTGGCCGTCGAGCCCGCCAGCACCTTCACCCTGGTGTACGGCAACCGCACGGCCAACACGGTGATGTTCGCCGAGGAACTGGCCGACCTGAAGGACCGTTACCCGACCCGGCTGCACCTGGTGCACGTGCTCTCCCGCGAGCAGGGCGAGTCGCCGCTGCTGTCCGGGCGGATCGACGCCGAGCGGCTGGGCCGGCTGCTGGAGACGATCGTGCCGGGCGACGCCATCGAGGAGTGGTTCCTCTGCGGCCCGTACGGCATGGTGGTCGCCGCCCGCGAGCTGCTGACCGGCCGTGGCCTGCCGGAGTCGGCCGTGCACACCGAGTTGTTCCACGTCGACGCCCCGCCGGAGCCGGTGCGCCGCCCCGGCGACGAGCCGGGTGCCGGGGCGGAGGTGACGATCCTGCTCGACGGCCGCTCGTCGCGCTTCACGATGGGACGCGACGAGCGGGTGCTGGACGCGGCGCTCAAGGTCCGCGGCGAGCTGCCGTACGCCTGCAAGGGCGGCGTCTGCTCGACCTGCAAGGCCAAGGTCGTGGACGGGGCGGTGACGATGGCCCGCAACTACGCCCTGGAACCCGACGAGGTGGCCGCCGGGTACGTCCTGACCTGCCAGTCCAGCCCGACCACCGACAAGCTCACGGTCGACTACGACGCCTGACGACCCCGCGCCGCCGCCCGCTGACGCATCGACGGTGATAGCTGGGTGGCACCCGCTCGGCGTGCCATGATGGGCCATGGCCCGCCCGTCCGGATCGATCGTCGTCGCGGTGGCCCTGGTGGTTGCCGCGCTGGCGGTGCTGGTGGTGATCAACCTGCCGACGGGCGCCGCACCGCCCGAGGGCCGCCCGACGGGTGCCGGGCCGACTGCGCCCGCCGGCTGGGTACGGGTGGGCGGCGGCGAGCGGCTCACCCTGGCCGACGGGCAGAGCTTCCACCTCGGCGACGGGGTCGCGGGCGGCGAGCTGGCACCCGGCGCCGATCTGCTGCTCTCCCAGCGGGCCGACCGGCTGGGCGTCCGTGAGCCCGGTGAGCTGGCCGTCGTCGTGCCCGGGGCGGGCCACGAGGTGCGGCGGTGCCTGGAGGCCGACACCTGGGACGACACGATCGACGGCGTACACGGGCCGACGGCCGGAGCGGATCTCTGCGTACGGACCGCGGACGGTCGCTGCGCGATGCTCACCGTGGAGAGCCCGCCGGACGCCGTGACGCGCGTCCTCACCTTCCGCTACACGCTGTGGGAGCGCCGCTGAGCCGGGCGCGCCGACCCGCTCGCCGCTCGTGGGGCGCGGGTCACCGGGGGCGGTGCCCGGTGCGGTGCCGCCGCAGCCCGACGTAGGCTCGGGGGCGTGACGGTGAGCCGGGAGATCGACGACATCCTGCAGCGCGGCGCGGACGGCGGGCGGATCACGCCCGAGGAGGCCCTGCTGCTCTACACCGAGGCGCCCTTCCACGCGCTGGGCGAGGCGGCGGACGCGGTGCGCCGGCGGCGCTACCCCGACAACATCGTCACGTACCTGATCGACCGCAACATCAACTACACCAACGTCTGCGTGACGGCGTGCAAGTTCTGCGCGTTCTACCGGGCCCCCAAGCACAAGGAGGGCTGGACCCACCCGACCGAGGAGATCCTGCGCCGCTGCGGCGAGGCGGTCGAGCTGGGCGCCACCCAGGTGATGCTCCAGGGTGGCCACCACCCGGACTACGGCGTCGAGTACTACGAGGAGCTCTTCTCCTCGGTCAAGCAGGCGTACCCGCAGCTCGCCATCCACTCGATCGGGCCGAGCGAGATCCTGCACATGGCGAAGGTCTCCGGCGTGAGCCTGGACGAGGCCATCGCCCGGATCAAGGCCGCCGGGCTGGACTCGATCGCCGGCGCCGGCGCGGAGATGCTGCCCGACCGGCCGCGCAAGGCCATCGCCCCGCTCAAGGAGTCCGGCGCGCGCTGGCTCGAGGTCATGGAGCTGGCCCACCGGCAGGGCATCGAGTCGACCGCGACGATGATGATGGGCACCGGCGAGACCAACGCCGAGCGGATCGAGCACCTGCGGATGATCCGCGACGTGCAGGACCGCACGCGGGGCTTCCGGGCGTTCATCCCGTGGACGTACCAGCCGGAGAACAACCACCTCAAGGGGCGCACCCAGGCCACCACCCTGGAGTACCTGCGGCTGGTCGCGGTCTCCCGGCTCTTCTTCGAGACCGTGCCGCACCTGCAGGCGTCCTGGCTCACCACCGGCAAGGACGTCGGGCAGCTCGCGCTGCACATGGGCGTGGACGACCTGGGCTCGATCATGCTGGAGGAGAACGTCATCTCCTCGGCCGGCGCGCGGCACCGCTCCAACCTGCACGAGCTGATCGGCATGATCCGCTCGGCGGGCCGGATCCCCGCGCAGCGGGACACCCTCTACCACCGCCTCGCGGTGCACCACACCCCGGCGGACGACCCGACCGACGAGCGGGTGGTCTCGCACTTCTCCTCGATCGCCATGCCGGGCGGCGGCGCCGGGAAGTCCCTGCCGCTGGTCGACGCCCGCTGACGCTCGCGGCGACCCGAGCTGACCCCACGGGGTACGGAAGGGGCGCGGGCACGGGCGGCCGTCGGGATGGCGACTGGACGGCGTACGGGGCAGCGCGGCGGATGATCCGCCGCTAACCTGCGCCGTACCTGTCGTCTTCCCACGGGGGGAACCCTTCCATGATCTTCCGTAACCGGCCGCTGGCGCGGCTGGGCGCCGCCGCGCTGCTCGCCTCCGGCGCGTTCACCGTCCTCGGCACCCCGGCGTACGCCGCCAACCCGGCCACCGACCTGTCGCTGGACGTCGCGGGCACCCGCGTCGCGGCGGGCACCCACGGCAAGATGGCCTTCGTCAAGCTCTCCAACAAGGGTGAGAACACGCCGACCGAGGTCGTGCTCGCCGTCGACGTGTCCAAGCTGGACCCGACCAAGGTGGAGGTCGCACCCCTGCTCGAGCAGTGCGAGGAGGACACGGTCGAGGGGCGGCGCACCTGGCTGTGCCCGCTGACCGAGCAGGAGATCCCGACGCCGGGCGCGACCCTCGAGCTGCCGGTGATCGTGTTCAAGGCCACCGACGCCATCAAGGGCGAACACGCGGCGCCCGTCACGTTCCGCGTCCTCTCGGCCAACGACACCGACACCGGGAACAACTCCCGGACCACCCAGGTGGAGTTCACCACCGAGAACGGCGTCGACCTGCTGGTGCTGGCGCCGGACGTCCGTGCCCAGGTCGTCTGGCGGGCAGACGGCGAGCCGGACGTGAAGAAGCCGACCCTGAACCCGGGCGACGAGACGACCGTCTTCGCGCTCATCGTCAACCAGGGCGACATGATCGCCGACGGGGTCGACCTGAAGATGTCCCTGCCCAAGGGCGTCACCTTCAGCAAGGACCTGAAGGAGTGCAAGTACACCGCCGACCGGCGTACCGCCGACTGCGAGAGTGGTCTCACCCGGCTCAAGCCAGGCGGCGACCTGTACGGCTTCTTCCCGGTGAAGGTGGCGGCCGACGTCGACGCTCCGGTCAGCCTGACCGGCGGCGCCGTCGAGGTCAGCTCCCGGGGTGCCCTGCCGGCCACCGAGCGGAGCCTGGCCAACACCCCCAGCGAGCTGCCCTCGTTCCTCACCACGACCGCGCCGGCCGGGCTGGCGAAGGACGTGGACCCGAGCGACAACAGCGACAACTTCGCCGTGATCGTGGCCGCCCCGGCCGGCGGCGAGGGTGGCGGCGGTGGTCTGCCGGTGACCGGCCCGCAGGCGGGCCTGATCGGTGGCGTCGGCGTGGCGGTGCTGGCCGCCGGTGGCGCGCTGTTCGTGCTGGCGCGTCGTCGCCGGGTGGTCCTGGTGACCCCGGGAGACGAGAAGCCGGCCGCCTGACCGGCGGGAGTGGACTGACCGGCCCGCGACGCGGCCGGTAGTGGTGGACGCGGGGTGGGACGGGCGACCGTCCCACCCCGCGCCGCGCCAGGGGGCTTCCCGTCGCGGCCGATCGGAAGTCCTGCTCGCGGCGGTCGGAAGGACATCCATGGCGACCGTTCGGACGACGGCTTGCGGGTGAGCATCCGGCACAAGCCCGGTGATCCGGACAATCGCCTGGTGGCGGCTGGGGCACAGCTCGGAAACGATCGGCGCACGGGGATGGCGGGGCCCCGCCGGCGAGGGCTAACGTGCGGCCGGCGCACCTGCTGTTCGTCGGGATTCGCCGGCGGCGGGAAGCGGGCAGGCCGGGGGTACGTCCTCCATCGGCCCATGAGGGCCGTTCACATATAACGCACGGCAGTGGGGGCGGGATGGGCGACCATCCCGCCCCCACTGTTTCGTCCGTCCGGACACCGATGGACGCGAATCGCATGGCTGCGCTGGCGTACGTGCGTCGATCTCCGATACCGTCCGCTCGGTCCGCAACCCATTCCACCGTCCCTAATCCCCGGGGGATCGATGACACTGCTCCACCGCTCCGCCCTGGCACGCGCCGGCGCCGTGGTCCTGCTCGCCGCCGGTGGCCTGGCCACCGTCGCCGCCCCGGCGCACGCCGCCGACCAGGCGGATCTCGCCCTCGTCCCGGTCAGCTCCCAGTTGGCCAAAGGCGTCAAGGAGGCGAAGGCGAAGCCGTTCAAGTTCGCCGTCCACAACCTGGCTCCGGCGGTCGACGCCAAGGCGGTCGTCGTCACCGTCGACACCGCGGGTCTGGACCCGAAGAAGGTCGGCTTCGTCAAGCCGGCCGGCTGCGACATGAAGGGTACGAGCTTCACCTGCCTGCTGGGCGACCTGCGCGGCGGCACCAGCGAGGACTTCGGCATTCCGCTGTTCAGCACCGGGGGCAGGGGCAAGGCGGGCACGTTGCAGGTGTCCATCAGCTCTGCCACCGGCGACCCCGACAAGGACAACAACCAGGCTGACGTGGACGTCCGGGTCACCCGGCCCGGCTACGACCTGACCGCCTGGGTGCAGGACGTGCAGGCCAACGTCGTCGTCGACGGCGCGGCCGGCGACGAGCCCGACCTGAAGCCGGTTCCGCGTGGCGCGACGGTGCCGCTGGACTGGGCGGTCTACAACGACGGCAGCCGCAGGGCGACGGGCATCTTCTACGGTCTGGCCCTGCCGGCCGGGGTGCGCTTCGCGCAGAAGCCGGAGGGCTGCCTCGAGCAGGTGTTCCAGGGCAAGGCCCAGCTCTTCTGCGAGGACGCCGGGGCGGTCGTCAAGCCCGGGCAGTACTACACGGCGGACGTGCGGGTGACCGTCGGCGAGGACGTGACCCAGCCGGTGCTCCGCGAGGGCGACCTGTTCGCCATGGGCCTCGACGGCGTCGAGGGGCAGCCGGAGGAGGAGCCGGAGGTCGCCACCCAGGCGCAGCGCAAGGCCTTCACCGAGGCCGACGAGCTGGACAACCACACGACCTTCGAGGCCTTCGTCGACCTGATGGCGCAGCCGACGCCCACCCCGACCGCCACGCCGAGCGGCCAGCCGACCGCGACCCCGACCGCGACCCCGACCTCCGGGGGCGGCAGCGGTGGCGGTGACGGCGGGCTGCCGGTGACCGGCGTGCAGGTCGGCGTGATCGGTGGGATCGGTGCCGGCGTGCTGCTCGCGGGCGGGGCGCTGCTGGTGCTCTCCCGCCGGCGCAAGGTGGTGCTGGTGGCCCCAAGCGACGAGAAGTCCGAGAACTGATCCGACGCGAAGGGCGGGGTGGGCGACCACCCCGCCCTTCTGCGTACCAGTGGACGGGCCGACCCTGCGACCACCGGGCGGAGCCCGGCTGGCAGAGTGGAGGGGTGAGCCGTACCCCGCAGGGCCAGCGCGCCAGCCTGGACAAGCAGCCGCACGAGGTCGCCGCGATGTTCGACGACGTGGCCGCCCGCTACGACCTGACCAACACCGTGCTCTCCTTCGGGCAGGACCGGTCCTGGCGGCGGGCGACCCGGGCCGCGCTCGACCTGCGGCCGGGGGAGCGGGTGCTGGACGTGGGCGCGGGCACCGGCGTCTCGACCGAGGAGCTGGCCCAGTCCGGGGCGTACGCGGTGGGCGCCGACCTGTCGCTGGGCATGCTGCACGCCGGCAAGCGGACCCGGCCGGGAGTGCCGCTACTGGCCGGGGACGCGCTGAAGCTGCCCTTCGCCGACGCGAGCTTCGACGCGGTGACGATCTCCTTCGCGCTGCGCAACGTCAACGACACCGACGCGGCCCTGCGTGAGCTGGCCCGGGTGACGAAGCCGGGTGGCCGCCTCGTGGTCTGCGAGTTCAGCACGCCGGTCAACCCGGCCTTCCGCACGGTCTACCTGTCGTACCTGATGCGGTCGCTGCCGGCGGTGGCGCGCGCGGTGTCCAGCAACCCCGACGCGTACGTCTATCTCGCCGAGTCGATCCGGGCCTGGCCGGACCAGGCCGCGCTCGCCGCGCGGGTCGGCGCGGCCGGCTGGGGGCGGGTGGCCTGGCGCAACCTGACCGGCGGCGTGGTGGCGCTGCACCGGGCGGTCCGCGACTGAGTCGGTCGGCGGCCCACAACCCGGCCGTCCCGGCTTCTTTCGTGAATATCCGATTTTGCTCCACTTTGCCCCGTAGGCTCGCCTCCATGACGGGACCAGACCAGGTGGGCGGAGCCACCGACGACGACGCCGCCGAACTCATCGCGCAGCTCAAGGAGCTGGCCGGCGCGGATCCCGCGGACGTCCGTCAGGTGGTCGCCGAGGTGCTCGCCGCGCTGGACCGCGCCGCCGGCGGGGCGCTGCGCGAACACCTGCCCGAGGCCATCCGCGTCGATGCCGGCCTGGACACCGCCGCACCGGCCCGTCACTGACCCCGAAGTGGACGCCGACCGGCGAATTTCCGGCAAGTTAGGTACCCCTCATCCGGCACGGGTGTAACGCCGGTCATAGACTCCAACCCGATCGGCTTGTGAAGCATTTCACGAGCATGCGGGAGGAGGCGCAGATGACCGCGGTGGAGAACGACGCCGACGTGATCGTCGTGGGCGCCGGTCCCGGAGGATCGGCGACCGCGTACCACCTGGCGCGGCACGGCGTGCGCGTGCTGCTGCTGGAGAAGACCGAGTTCCCTCGGGAGAAGGTCTGCGGCGACGGGCTGACCCCGCGGGCCGTGCGGCAGCTCATCCGGATGGGCGTGGACACCTCGCCCGAGGCGGGCTGGCTGCACAACAAGGGCCTGCGCGTGATCGGCGGCGGGGTCCGCCTCGAACTGGACTGGCCCGACCTGGCCAGCTTCCCCAACTACGGCCTGGTCCGCACCCGGCTGGACTTCGACGACCTGCTCGCGCAACGCGCGATCGCGGCCGGCGCCAAGCTGCGCACCAGCGTCAACGTGGTCGGCCCGGTGCTCGACGCCGACGACCGGGTGATCGGCGTGCAGGCTGAGGTCGGCCCGGACAAGGAGCCGGCCACCTTCCACGCGCCGCTGGTGGTGGCCGCCGACGGGGTCTCCGGTCGGTTCCCGCTCGCCCTCGGGCTGGCCAAGCGCGAGGACCGGCCGATCGGCGTGGCCGTCCGGCGCTACTACCGCTCGCCGGCCAAGCACGACGACAACTACCTGGAGTCGTGGCTGGAGCTGCGCAGCAAGGACAGCGGCGACAACCTGCTGCCCGGCTACGGCTGGATCTTCGGCCTCGGCGACGGCCGGGTCAACGTCGGCCTGGGCGTGCTCAACTCCTCCTCGGCCTTCGGCAAGACCAACTACCGCCGGCTGCTGACCGACTGGCTGGCCAACACCCCCGAGGACTGGGGGATGACCGACGAGGCGAACGCCGAGGGGCCGATCCTCGGCGCGGCGCTGCCGATGGGCTTCAACCGGGTCCCGCACTACACCCGGGGCGTGCTGCTGGTCGGCGACTCCGGCGGCATGGTCAACCCGTTCAACGGCGAGGGCATCGCGTACGCGATGGAGTCCGGCGAGCTGGCCGCGGAGGTCGTGGTGCAGGCGCTGGCCCGGCCGGCCGGCCCGGAGCGGGAGCGCGCGCTGGCGGCGTACCCGACGGAGCTGAAGGCGCGCTTCGGCGGCTACTACCGGCTCGGCGGGATCTTCGTGAAGCTGATCGGCCGGCCGGAGATCATGCGCATCGCCACCAAGCACGGCATGCCGCACCCGACGCTGATGCGGTTCGTGCTCAAGCTGCTGGCCAACCTGACCGACCCGCGGGGCGGGGACGCGATGGACCGGGTCATCAACGCGATGACCAAGGCGGCGCCGGCCGTCTGAAAGACCAGGTCCGAGCCGGTGTCGGCCCGGACGGGGACAAAGATCGACCCCCGCTGAAGAAGCCGGCGAGGGACGTGAATAGTGTGATTTTCGTCAAGCACCAGGGGCAGGGGAAGGACGAGCAGGAGAAAAGATGTCGCTCTCGCCTTACGCACCGATCATCGGGCTGTTCGCCCTCGCCGCGGGGTTCTCGCTGTTCTCCGTGGCCGCCGCCCGCTTCGCCGGTCCCCGGCGCTTCAACAAGGCCAAGCTCGAGGCGTACGAGTGCGGCATCGAGCCGAGCCCGCAGCCGGTCGGCGGCGGTCGGTTCCCGATCAAGTTCTACCTGACGGCGATGCTCTTCATCGTCTTCGACATCGAGATCATCTTCCTCTACCCGTGGGCGGTCTCGTTCGACGCCCTGCCGATCTTCGGCTTCGTGGAGATGGTCCTGTTCATCGTCGCGGTCTTCGTCGCGTACGCCTACGTGTGGCGGCGCGGCGGCCTGGACTGGGACTGAGGGAGGTACGTCAGATGGGCATCGAGGAGAAGCTCCCCGCCGGCGTCCTGCTCACCTCCGTGGAGAAGCTGGTCAACTGGTCGCGGAAGTCGTCCGTCTGGGGCGCCACCTTCGGCCTGGCCTGCTGCGCCATCGAGATGATGGCCGCCGGTGGCCCGCACTACGACATGGGCCGCTGGGGCATGGAGGTCTTCCGGGCCTCGCCGCGCCAGGCCGACCTGATGATCGTGGCCGGCCGGGTGAGCCAGAAGATGGCTCCGGTGCTGCGCCAGATCTACGACCAGATGGCGGAGCCCCGCTGGGTGCTCTCCATGGGCGTCTGCGCCAGCAGCGGCGGCATGTTCAACAACTACGCGATCGTCCAGGGCGTCGACCACGTGGTGCCGGTGGACATGTACCTCCCCGGCTGCCCGCCCCGGCCCGAGATGCTCATCGACGCGATCCTCAAGCTCCGCGAGAAGATCATGTACGAGCCGCTGGGCCCGAACGGCCGCAAGATGCTCCAGGCCCGCCAGGAGCGCGGCGACGTCCCGGTCGTGCCGTACGGCTCGATGCCGTCCTCGTACCGCAACGACAAGGCCCGGCGTGCCGAGTGGACGAAGGCCGTCCGCGAGGGGCGCGAGGAGCAGCTGCGGATCGAGAACTGGATGAACGCCCAGAACCACCTCCAGCCGCACGGGGGCCCGAAGTGACCGCACCGAACGACAGGAACGACGACGGCGGGGTGCCGGTACCGGTGACCCCGGCGGGGGCCAGCAGTGGCGCCCCGGCGGAGTACCCGCCGTCCAGCCCCGCCGGCCGTGGCATGTTCGGCATCCAGGGCAGCGGCGACGTCTCCGGCTTCGGTGGCCTGGTCCGCCAGCGCCGGCCGATCGAGGAGACCCCCCGGCCGTACGGCGGGTACTTCGACGAGGTCCGCGACGCGCTGGAGGAGGCGTACCCGGCCTTCGGCGAGGCGATCGAGAAGGTCGTCGTCGACCGCGGCGAGCTGACCCTGCACGTGCGCCCGGAGCGGATCGTCGAGGTCTGCCAGGTGATGCGGGACGACCTCGCGCTGCGCTTCGAGCTCTGCTCCTCGGTCTCCGGGGTGGACTACCTGGGCGCCGACGACCGGCGGCTGCACGTGGTCTACCAGCTCACCTCGATGACCTACCGGCGTCGGGTCCGGCTGGAGGCCGCCGTCTCCGCCGAGCACCCTCACCTGCCGAGCGTCACCGCTGTCTACCCGACCGCCGACTGGCAGGAGCGGGAGGCGTACGACATGTTCGGCATCGTCTTCGACGGTCACCCCAACCTCACCCGGATCCTCATGCCGGACGACTGGGAGGGGCACCCGCAGCGCAAGGACTACCCGCTCGGCGGCGTGCCCGTCGAGTACAAGGGCGCGGAAATCCCCCCGCCGGACCGTAGGAGGTCCTACCAGTGACCACGTCCAACTACGCGACCGAGCGCGAGACCACCGAGGGCAGGGTCTTCACCGTCACCGGTGGGGACTGGGACCAGGTCGTCTCCGGCACCGACCCGATCAACGACGAGCGGATCATCGTCAACATGGGTCCGCAGCACCCGTCCACGCACGGCGTGCTCCGGTTGATCCTGGAGCTGGAGGGCGAGACGGTCCGCGAGGCCCGCTCGGTCGTCGGCTACCTGCACACCGGCATCGAGAAGAACCTCGAATACCGCAACTGGGTCCAGGGCTCGACCTTCGTGACCCGGATGGACTACCTCTCCCCGCTGTTCAACGAGACGGCGTACAGCCTGGCGGTGGAGAAGCTGCTGGGCATCGAGGAGCAGATCACCGAGCGGGCCACCACCATCCGGGTCCTGATGATGGAGCTGAACCGGATCTCCTCGCACCTGGTCTGGCTGGCGACCACCGGCATGGAGCTGGGCGCGATCTCGATCATGCTGTACGGCTTCCGCGAGCGGGAGTACATCCTCGACATCTTCGAGACCATCACCGGCCTGCGGATGAACCACGCGTACGTCCGGCCGGGCGGCGTCGCGCAGGACGTGCCGGACGAGGCGATCGGCAAGATCCGCGACTTCCTGAAGATGATGCCGAAGAAGCTCAAGGAGTACGAGGACCTCCTCTCCGGACAGCCGATCTGGACCGAGCGGACCCAGGGTGTGGCGGTCCTCGACGTGACCGGCTGCGTCGCGCTCGGCGTGACCGGCCCGGTGCTCCGCTCCGCCGGCCTGGCCTGGGACCTGCGCAAGACCATGCCGTACTGCGGGTACGAGACGTACGAGTTCGACGTCCCGACCCACCCGGACGGCGACGTGTGGGGCCGCTACCAGGTCCGGCTCGCCGAGATCCGCGAGTCGCTCAAGCTGGTCGAGCAGGCGCTGGACCGGTTGCGGCCGGGCCCGGTGATGGTCGCCGACCGCAAGATCGCCTGGCCGGCGCAGCTGGCCATCGGCGTGGACGGCATGGGCAACTCGCTGGAGCACGTCGCCAAGATCATGGGTCAGTCGATGGAGTCGCTGATCCACCACTTCAAGCTGGTCACCGAGGGCTTCCGGGTTCCTCCGGGCCAGGTGTACGTCGCCGTCGAGTCGCCCCGCGGCGAGCTGGGCGTGCACGCGGTCTCCGACGGCGGCACCCGCCCCTACCGGGTGCACTACCGGGAGCCGAGCTTCGTCAACCTCCAGGCCCTCCCGGCGATGGCCGAGGGCGGCCTGATCGCCGACGTGATCGCCGGTGGCGCCTCGCTGGACCCCGTGATGGGTGGATGTGACCGATGAGCGTTTTCACTGAGCAGACCCGGGAGCGGGCGCGGGAGATCATCGCCCGGTACCCGGCGGACCGGTCCCGGTCCGCGCTGCTGCCGCTGCTGCACCTGGTGCAGTCCGAGGAGGGCTACGTCTCCCCGGCCGGCGTCGAGTTCTGCGCCGAGGTGCTGGGCCTGAACAAGGCCCAGGTCGGTGCGGTGGCGACCTTCTACACCATGTACAAGCGCAAGCCGACCGGCGACTACCTGGTCAGCGTCTGCACCAACACCATGTGCAACGTGCTCGGTGGCCAGGAGGTCTACGACACCCTGGCCGAGCACCTGGGCGTGGGACACGACGAGACCACCGCCGACGGGAAGATCACCCTGGAGCACGCCGAGTGCCTCGCGGCCTGCGACTACGGCCCGGTGATGACCGTCAACTACGACTTCTTCGACGGCGTCGACCCGCAGGGCGCGCTCGGGGTGGTCGAGGAGCTGCGCGCCGGCGGACGGCCGATGCCGACCCGGGGCGCCCGGCTCTGCACTCTGAAGGAGATGGCGGTGCAGCTCGCCGGCTTCGCCGACGAGCGGGAGGGCGCGGTCGCCGACGGCGGCCCGGGTGAGCCGACCCTGCGTGGCCTGCGCCTGGCCCAGCAGCACGGCATCTCGGTACCGGGCTTCGACCCGAACACCCCGATCCGGAGCAAGGCCGAGGCCGACAAGGCCACGGAGCAGGCCAAGGCCGCCCAGGCGGCCAAGCCGGCGCCCGCCCCGGCCGCGACCGGCAACGGCGCCAAGCCGGGTACGCCCGGCAACGCCGGCACCGGCGAGCCGGCTCCCGCCGCGGCGGCGACCGGCAGCACCGCCCCGGACGTGAAGGCGCCGGACGACAAGTCGCCGCAGGTGCGTACCGCCGAGACCCGGCAGCCGGACGCGCAGACCGCCGTGCCGGACGCCCCGGGCACCAAGGTCCCGACGGACACCACCGCGCCGGCGCCGCGCGACGCGCAGAAGGCGGCGGCCGCCGGTGCGGCGGCCAACCCGCCGGCCGGCGACGGCAAGCCCGCCGGCGACGCCACCGGTGCGCAGGAGCGCAACCTCAAGGAAGCGGAGGCGGGAGCCAACGCGGGCCCCGCCGTCGCGAGCGAAACGGGGGGCCAGAAGTGACCACGCCTCGGCCGGAGACGCTGGCCAAGCTGACGCCGGTGCTCACCAAGCGCTGGCTGTCGCCGGACGCCTGGCGGATCGGCACCTACGAGAAGCTCGACGGCTACGCGGCGCTGCGCAAGGCGCTCAAGGCGCACCCGGACGACCTGATCCAGCTGATCAAGGACTCCGGCCTGCGCGGTCGCGGCGGCGCCGGCTTCCCCACCGGTCTCAAGTGGGGCTTCATCCCGCAGGGCGACGGCAAGCCGCACTACCTGGTGGTCAACGCCGACGAGGGCGAGCCGGGCACCTGCAAGGACCTGCCGCTGATGACGCACGACCCGCACTCGCTGGTCGAGGGCGTGATCATCGCGTCGTACGCGATCCGGGCCAACCGCGCCTACATCTACATCCGCGGCGAGGCGGTGCACGCCGCCCGGCGGCTGCGCAACGCCGTGCAGGAGGCGTACGCCAAGGGCTACCTCGGCCGGAACATCCGGGGCAGCGGCTTCGACCTCGACCTGGTGGTCCACTCCGGCGCCGGGGCGTACATCTGCGGTGAGGAGACCGCGCTGCTGGACTCGCTGGAGGGCTTCCGGGGCCAGCCCCGGCTGCGCCCGCCGTTCCCGGCGACCCACGGCCTGTACGCCAGCCCGACCGTGGTCAACAACGTCGGCACCATCGCCAGCGTGCCGTACATCGTGCTGGGCGGCGCGGACTGGTGGAAGACCATGGGCACGGAGAAGTCCTCCGGCCCGATGATCTACTCGCTCTCCGGCCGGATCGCCAACCCGGGGCAGTTCGAATGCTCGATGGGGATCACCCTGCGCGAGCTGATCGAGCTGGCCGGCGGCATGCAGCCCGGGCACAACCTGCGGTTCTGGACGCCGGGCGGCTCGTCGACCCCGCTGCTGACCGCCGAGCACCTGGACGTGCCGCTGGACTTCGAGGGGGTGGCGGCGGCCGGCTCGATCCTGGGCACCACGGCCACCCAGATCTTCTCCGACCAGGACTGCCCGGTCTACGCGACCTACCGGTGGCTGGAGTTCTACCACCACGAGTCGTGCGGCAAGTGCACCCCGTGCCGGGAGGGCAACTACTGGATGGTCCGGGTCTACCGGCGCATCCTGGCCGGTCAGGGCACCCACGAGGACCTGGACACCCTGCTCGACACCTGCGACAACATCCTGGGCCGCTCGTTCTGCGGCCTCGGCGACGGTGCGACCAGCCCGGTGACCTCGTCGCTGAAGTACTTCAAGCAGGACTACCTCGACTACATCGAGGGACGTACCGCGCCGAAGCTCTCCGACAAGCAGTTGGTGGGGGCTCACTGATGAGCGCGAGGAATGAGCTTGCGAGTCCCGCAGTCGCGAATGAAAGGCGGCTCTGATGACGGACGTAGCCAAGCAGACCGAGACGGTCACGCTCACCATCGACGGCGTCGAGGTCACCGCCCCCAAGGGCGCGCTGCTGATCCGGGTCGCCGAGCAGCTGGGCACCGAGATCCCCCGGTTCTGCGACCACCCGCTGCTGGCCCCGGCCGGCGCCTGCCGGCAGTGCCTGGTCGAGGTGGAGGGGCAGCGCAAGCCGGTCGCTTCCTGCACCCAGACCGTCGCCGACGGCATGGTGGTGCGCACCCAGCTCACCTCCCCGGTCGCCAAGAAGGCGCAGGAGGGGGTCATGGAGCTGCTGCTGCTCAACCACCCCCTCGACTGCCCGATGTGCGACAAGGGCGGCGAGTGCCCGCTGCAGAACCAGGCCATGTCCACCGGCCGCACCGACTCCCGGTTCCACGAGCACAAGCGGGAGTACGAGAAGCCGATGCCGATCAGCACCCAGGTGCTGCTCGACCGCGAGCGGTGCGTGCTCTGCCAGCGCTGCACCCGGTTCTCGGAGGAGATCGCCGGCGACAAGTTCATCGACCTGATGGGCCGGTCGTCCGCCGAGGAGATCAACATCTACCGGGACGACGCGTACGGCGCGGAGAGCGGGGACGACAGCGGCGACGTGCCGTTCAACTCCTACTTCTCCGGCAACACCGTGCAGATCTGCCCGGTGGGCGCGCTGACCGGCGCGCAGTACCGGTTCCGGGCCCGCCCGTTCGACCTGGTCTCCAGCCCGAGCGTCTGCGAGCACTGCTCGGCCGGCTGCGCCCAGCGCACCGACTGGCGGCGGGGCAAGGTGCTGCGCCGGCTGGCCGGCGACGACCCCGCGGTGAACGAGGAGTGGAACTGCGACAAGGGGCGGTGGGGCTTCCAGTACACCCGCGCCTTCGACCGGCTCACCACCCCGCTGGTCCGCGACGAGCGCAGCGGTGAGCTGCGCGAGGCGTCCTGGAGCGAGGCGCTGACCCGGGCCGCCGAAGGGCTGCGCGCGGCCCGCGACTCCGGCCAGGGCACCGCGGTGCTCACCGGCGGCCGGCTGACCGTCGAGGACGCCTACGCGTACGCGAAGTTCGCCCGGGTGGCGCTGCGTACCAACGACATCGACTTCCGGGCCCGGCCGGTCTCCCGCGAGGAGTCCGACTTCCTGGCCAGCACGGTCGCCGGGGTCACCGAGGTGACCTACGCCGACGTGGAGAAGGCGCCGGCGGTGGTGCTGGTCGGCCTGGAGCCGGAGGAGGAGTGCCCGATCCTCTTCCTGCGGCTGCGCAAGGCGTACCTGAAGAAGAAGCTGACGGTCTACGCGATCGCCCCGTTCGCCACCCGCGGCCTGGAGAAGCTCGGCGCCAAGCTGGCCCGGGTGGTGCCGGGCGAGGAGGCGAGCGTGCTCGCCGAGCACGACACGGTGGCCGAGGCGCTCAGCGCCGAGGGGGCGATCCTCTTCGTCGGTGAGCGGCTGGCCGGCGTGCCCGGTGCGCTCTCCGCCGCGGCGGACGTCGCCCGGCGTACCGGTGCGCGGCTGGCCTGGGTGCCGCGGCGCGCGGGCGACCGGGGTGCGGTCGACGCGGGCTGCCTGCCCAACCTGCTCCCCGGCGGGCGTCCGGTCACCGAGCCGGCCGCCCGCGCCGAGCTGGGCGAGACCTGGGACATCCCGGCCGGGGTGATCCCCAGCCAGGCCGGGCGGGACACCGACCAGATCGTCGCGGCGGCCGCCAACGGCCAGCTCGGCGCCCTGGTGGTGGCCGGTGTGGACCCGGCCGACCTGGCCGACCCGCGCCTGGCCGAGCAGGCCCTGGACGCGGTGCCGTTCCTGGTCAGCCTGGAGCTGCGCAACTCGGCGGTGGCCCGCCGGGCGGACGTGGTCTTCCCGGTCGCCCCGGTGGTGGAGAAGGCCGGCAGCTTCCTGGACTGGGAGGGCCGGCTGCGCACCTTCGAGGCGGTGCTGCACACCGCTGCGATGACCGACGGCCGGGTGCTGGACGCCCTCGCCGCGCAACTCGACGTCCGGCTGGGCACGGGTGACGTGCCGAGCGTCCGCCGCGAGCTGGGCGGCCTGCCGCCGACCCGGGTCGAGCGCCCGGCCGCGCCGTCCGTCGCGCCGGCCGCGGTGCCGCAGCCCGGCGCCGGCGAGGCGGTGCTCGCCACCTGGCACCAGCTGATCGACCTGGGCAGCCTGACCGACGGCGACGAGCACCTCGCCGGCACCGCCCGCCCGCCGGTGGCCCGGCTGGGCAAGGGCACCGCGGAGGCGCTCGGCGTCGCCGACGGCGACCCGGTGACGGTGGGCACCGACCGGGGGGCGCTGACCCTGCCGGCGGAGATCACCGAGATGCCGGACGGCGTCGTCTGGCTGCCGACCAACTCACCCGGTTCGACCGTCCGGCGCAGCCTCGGCGCGACGTCCGGCGCGGTCGTACGGCTCTCCGTCCCCGCCGCGACCGGCGCGGCCATCCCGGCCGGACGGATCGCGGCGGACGAGGCCGGTCGCCCGGGTCCGCTCCTCAACTCCGGGGGTGTCGCATGACCTTCCTCGCGCAGGACCCGACGCTGGCCGACTTCGGCAGGGACCCGTGGTGGCTGGTCCTCGGCAAGATCGTGTTCGCCTTCGTCTTCGGCCTGCTGGCCACGCTGCTCGGCGTCTGGTTCGAGCGGCGGGTCGTCGGCTACATGCAGGTCCGGCCCGGCCCCAACCAGGTCGGCCCGTTCGGCCTGCTGCAGACCCTCGCCGACGGTCTGAAGATGGCCTTCAAGGAGGACATCCTCCCGCGGGCCGCCGACAAGGTCGTCTACTTCTTCGCGCCGACCATCTCGGTGATCTGCGCGGTCACCGCGCTGTCGGTGGTGCCGTTCGGCCCGATGGTGAGCATCTTCGGCCACTGGACGCCGCTGCAGGTCACCGACGTGCCGGTGGCGGTGCTGGTGCTGCTGGCCTGCTCGTCGATGGGCATCTACGGCATCGTGCTCGGCGGTTGGGCCTCCGGCTCGACGTACCCGCTGCTGGGCGGCCTGCGCTCCAGCGCCCAGATGATCTCGTACGAGGTCGCGATGGGGCTGAGCATCGTGGCGGTGTTCATGACCGCCGGCACGATGTCGACCAGCGGGATCGTCGCCGCCCAGGCGAACGGCACCCAGCTCAGCATCGGCGGCTTCGACCTCCCGGCCCCCGGCTGGTACGCGATCCTGCTGCTGCCGAGCTTCATCATCTTCTTCATCTCCACCGTCGGTGAGACCAACCGGGCGCCGTTCGACCTGCCCGAGGCGGAGTCCGAGCTGGTCGCGGGCTTCATGACCGAGTACAGCTCGCTGAAGTTCGCGCTCTTCATGCTCTCCGAGTACGTGTCGATGGTGACCATGTCCGCGGTCACCACGACGCTCTTCCTCGGCGGCTGGCGGGCACCCGCGCCGATCACCACCTTCTGGGCCGGGGCCAACTCCGGCTGGTGGCCGATGCTCTGGTTCTTCGGCAAGGTGCTGATCCTGGTCTTCGTCTTCGTCTGGCTCCGGGGCACGCTGCCCCGGCTGCGCTACGACCAGTTCATGCGCTTCGGCTGGAAGGTCCTGCTCCCGATCAACCTGGTCTGGATCCTGGTGCTCTCCGGGCTGCGCTCGATCGAGGACTGGCAGTCGCGCGACCGGCTGCTCGCCACCGCCATCGGGGCGGGCGTGCTGCTGCTGGTGACGCTCTTCTGGCCCAGCCGCCGGCCGGAGCCGAAGCAGACCGTGCAGGAACAGGTCAACAGTCGGCCGCACGGCAGCTTCCCGCTGCCACCGATGGACCTTCAGGTACCACCGAGCCCGCGCACCAAGCGCGTGGTCGCCGAGCGGGAGCCGGCCAACATCGCCACCGGCTCGGACTCCAGGGAGGTGTGACGTGGGCGCGATCACCGGAACGTTCAAGGGCTTCGGGGTCACCTTCTCGCACATGTTCAGGAAGGTCGTCACCACCGACTACCCGTTCAAGCCGCCGGTGTCGGCGCCGCGCTACCACGGGCGGCACATCCTCAACCGGCACCCGGACGGCCTGGAGAAGTGCATCGGCTGTGAGCTGTGTGCCTGGGCCTGCCCGGCGGACGCGATCTTCGTCGAGGGTGGCGACAACACCGACGAGCAGCGCTTCTCGCCGGGTGAGCGGTACGCCAGCGTCTACCAGATCAACTACGCCCGGTGCATCTTCTGCGGGCTCTGCATCGAGGCCTGCCCGACCCGTTCGCTGACCATGAGCAACGAGTACGAGCTGGCCCGGGACAACCGGCAGGACCTGATCTTCACCAAGGAGCAGCTGCTCGCGCCGCTGCTGCCGGGGATGGAGCAGCCGCCGCACCCGATGCGGCTGGGCGACAGCGAGAAGGACTACTACGTCGGCGCACTGGAGAACCCGGGCACCTCGGCCGGTGCCGAGCACGCGGCCAACAACCCGGGCCGGTACCAGGTGGAGGAGCACCCCGGGGTGACCTTCCCCGGCGCCGAGCAGCACGCCCAGCGGGCCGCCGCCGACGGGTCCGCGGCAGGCAAGGGAGCGGGAGCATGACCACGCAGACGGTGCTCGCCGCGGCGAGCCAGGTGTCCGGGGGTGAGGAGGTCACCTTCTGGATCCTCGCCCCGCTGGCGCTGATCGGCGCGATCGGCATGGTGTGGGCCCGCAACGCCGTGCACTCGGCGCTCTGGCTGGTGCTGACCATGCTCTGCCTGGGTGTGTTCTACGTGCTCCAGGCGGGCCCGTTCATCGGCATGGTGCAGATCATCGTCTACACCGGCGCGATCATGATGCTCTTCCTCTTCGTGCTGATGCTGGTCGGCCGGGACGCCTCCGACTCGCTGATCGAGACGCTGCGCGGCCAGCGGGTCGCCGCGGTGCTGCTCGGGCTCGGCTTCGCCGGCCTGGTCGGCACCGGCCTGTCCCGGGCGCTCGACGGGGTCACCGCGGTCGGCCTGGAGCAGGCCAACGCCGAGGGGAACGTCCAGGGCATCGCCCGGCTGCTCTTCACCAAGTACGTCTTCGCCTTCGAGCTGACCTCCGCGCTGCTGATCACGGCGGCGGTGGGCGCGATGGTGCTGGCGCACATCGAGCGCAACCGCGAGGACAAGCTGGACCAGGTCGCCACCATGAAGGCGCGGTTCCGGCCCGGCAACTACCCCGGCCCGAAGCCCGGGCCCGGTGTCTTCGCCACCTCCTCGTCGGTGGCCACCCCGGCCCGCCTGCCCGACGGCCGGCTGACCGACCGCAGCACCCCGGCGATCCTGCCGCAGCGCGAGATGACCGCCGAGGAGACCACGTTGAAGGGGACGGACAAGTGACCCCGGACTACTACCTGATCCTCGCCGCGGTGCTCTTTACCATCGGCGCCGTCGGCGTGCTCGTCCGGCGGAACGCGATCGTGCTGTTCATGTGCGTCGAGCTGATGCTCAACGCGGCCAACCTGACGCTGGTCACCTTCAGCCGGATCAACGGTGACCTCAACGGCCAGATCATGGCGTTCTTCGTGATGGTGGTGGCCGCGGCCGAGGTCGTGGTCGGGCTCGCGATCATCATGTCGATCTTCCGGACTCGGCGCTCCGCGAGCGTCGACGACGCCAACCTGCTGAAGTACTAGAGGGGTCCCGGTGGAAGAGACCGTTCGATACGCCGAAGCCTCGGGGCTCCTCGGCAGCGTCTGGCTGCTGGTGGCGATCCCGCTGGTCAGCGCGGCGATCCTGCTGCTGCTCGGCCGGCGGGCCGACCGCTGGGGGCACTGGCTCGGCGTGGCGGCGATCGGCGCCGCGTTCGTGCTCGGGCTCAGCTACTTCTTCCAGCTCCGCGGCCTGGACAACAAGTCCGTCGAGCTGAGCCTGTGGGACTTCATCACGGTCGGCAACCTGAAGGTGGACTTCGGTCTGCTCTTCGACCCGCTGGCCGCGGTCTTCGTCCTGCTGATCACCGGGGTGGGTTTCCTGATCCACCTCTACGCGGTCGAGTACATGGCGCACGACGAGGGCCGGCGACGGTTCTTCGGGTACTTCAACCTCTTCGTCGCCGCGATGCTGCTGCTGGTGCTCGGCAACAACTACGTGATGCTCTACTTCGGCTGGGAGGGCGTCGGTCTGGCGTCGTACCTGCTGATCTCCTTCTGGTACGGGCGGCCGAGCGCGGCCACCGCCGGCAAGAAGGCGTTCCTGATGAACCGGGTCGGCGACGCCGGCCTGGCGATCGGCATCTTCATCATGTTCGCCACCCTCGGCACCACCCAGTACGACGAGGTCTTCAACGGCGTCGGCGCGCTCCAGGCCGGCACCGTGCTGGCGCTGGGCCTGCTGCTGCTGCTCGGCGCGGCCGGCAAGTCCGGTCAGTTCCCGCTCCAGGCCTGGCTGCCGGACGCGATGGAGGGCCCGACCCCGGTGTCGGCGCTCATCCATGCCGCCACCATGGTCACCGCGGGCGTCTACCTGATCGCCCGCTCCAACCCGATCTTCTCGGCCAATGCCACGCTCCAGCTCGTCGTGGTGAGCGTCGGCGCGCTGACCCTGCTGATGGGCTGCGTCATCGGCGCCGCCAAGGACGACATCAAGCGGGTGCTGGCCTGGTCGACGGTGAGCCAGATCGGCTACATGTTCCTCGGCGTCGGCCTGGGCGGCGCGGCGTACGCGCTGGCCATCGTGCACCTGCTGGCGCACGGCTTCTTCAAGGCCAACATGTTCCTCGGCGCCGGCTCGGTCATGCACGGCATGAACGACCAGGTGGACATCCGGCGCTTCGGCGGCCTGTCGAAGTACATGAAGGTCACCTGGATCACCTTCATGATGGGCTGGCTCGCCATCATCGGCATGTTCCCCTTCTCCGGCTTCTTCTCCAAGGAGCCGATCATCGTGGCCGCCTTCGAGCGGGAGGGCTGGACGGCCTGGCTCTTCGGTGGCGCCGCGCTGCTCGGCGCCGGGCTGACCGCCTTCTACATGACGCGGCTCTTCGTGCTCACCTTCCACGGGCCGAAGCGGTGGACCGAGGAGATCGAGCACCCGCACGAGTCGCCGAAGCTGATGACCATCCCGCTGATCCTGTTGGCGATCGGCTCGGTCGGGGCCGGCTTCCTGATGGCCACCTCGGTGCCGGACTGGCTGGAGGCCACCGCCGGTCTCGGCGGCCAGGAGGAGGGCCACCACGCGGTGCTGTCGCACGGCGTGATCACCGCGCTGTCGCTGCTGATCACCGTGCTCGGCGCCGGGCTGGCCTGGATGCTGTTCCGCAACGGCACGGCCACCGCCCCGCAGCCGGCCGGCGTGCTGGTCACCGCGGCCCGGCGCAACCTCTACACCGACGCCTTCAACGAGGCGGTCTTCGAGAAGCCGGGCATCTTCCTCACCCGGGCGTTGGTCTTCCTCGACAACCGGGGCGTCGACGGTCTGGTCAACGGCCTCGCCGCGGCGGTCGGCGGTGGCTCGGGCCGGCTCCGGCGGCTGCAGACCGGCTTCGTCCGGTCGTACGCGACGTCCATCCTCACCGGCGCGCTGCTCGTGATGGCGGCATTCCTGGCCGTGCAGGCGGGGTGGCTGTCGTGATCGACCTCTTCCCGGCCGCCGCCGGCGGACCACGCAGTGACGACGGAGGTAAGGCCGAATAATGTCCAACTTCCCGTTCCTCTCGGTGCTGACCGTGGCACCGCTGGTCGGCGCCCTGGTGGTGGCCTTCCTGCCGCGTCGCCGGCCGGAGCTGGCCAAGCAGGTGGCGTTCGGCTGGTCGCTGCTGGTGCTGGTGCTCTCCGTGGTCATGTGGATCTCGTTCCAGACCGGCGGCGACCGGCTCCAGTTCCGTGAGTCGTACCCGTGGATCCCGAACTGGGGCGTCAACTTCACCTTCGCCGCCGACGGCATCGCGCTGGTCATGCTGATGCTGATCGCGGTGCTGGTGCCGCTGGTGATCCTGGCGTCCTGGCACGACGCCGAGGCGTCGAAGCGGTCGGTGCCGGTCTACTTCGCCCTGCTGCTCATCCTCGAGAGCACGATGATCGGCGTCTTCGCCGCCGCCGACGTCTTCCTGTTCTACGTGTTCTTCGAGGTCATGCTGGTGCCGATGTACTTCCTGATCGGCAGCTACGGCGGCCACCAGCGGCAGTACGCGGCGGTGAAGTTCTTCCTCTACTCGCTCGTCGGCGGTCTGTTCATGCTCGCCGCGGTGATCGGCCTCTGGGTGGTCGGCGGGAAGACCTTCGACTGGCAGGCGCTGACCCAGGTGGACATCTCCACCGGCACCGAGCGCTGGCTCTTCCTCGGCTTCTTCCTGGCCTTCGCCATCAAGGCGCCGTTCTTCCCGTTCCACACCTGGCTGCCGGACGCCGGTGGCGCCGCCCCGGCCGGGGCGGCCGCCCTGCTGGTCGGCGTGCTCGACAAGGTCGGGACGTTCGGCATCCTGCGCTACTGCCTGCCGCTCTTCCCCGAGGCGTCGAAGTGGTTCGCCCCCTGGGCGCTGGCGCTGGGCCTGATCGGCATCATCTACGCGGCGCTGCTGGCGGTCGGCCAGTCCGACCTGAAGCGGCTGGTGTCGTACACCTCGATCGCGCACTTCGGCTTCATCGGCGTCGGCATCTTCGCCTTCACCACCCAGGCCGGCACCGGTGCGGTGCTCTACATGCTCAACCACGGGCTCGCCACCGGCCTGCTCTTCCTGGTGGTGGGCATGCTGATCGCCCGCCGCGGCTCGGCCCTGATCAAGGACTTCGGCGGGGCGGGCAAGCTGGTGCCGCTGCTGGCCGGGGTGCTCTTCTTCGCCGGTCTGGCCTCGCTGGCGCTGCCCGGCACCGCGCCGTTCGTCTCCGAGTTCCTGGTGCTGATCGGCACCTTCACGGTGAACAAGCCGGTCGCGGTGATCGCCACGCTCGGCATCATCCTGGCCGCCGCGTACGTGCTCTGGATGGTGCAGCGCACCACGCAGGGCACGCTCAACCCGGAGCTGACCGAGGTCGAGGCCATGCGCCGTGACCTCAGCCTGCGCGAGAAGGTCGTGGTCGCACCCCTGATCGCCCTGATCGTGCTGCTCGGCTTCTACCCCAAGCCGGTCACCGACGTCATCAACCCCGCCATCCAGGCGACCATGAACGACGTCGGCCGGACCGATCCCGCCCCGACGGTCGGCAGCGTCCAGGAGGCCGCAAAATGACCGAGCTGAAGTTGCCGTCGATCGACTACGCGGCGCTCGCTCCGATCCTGATCATGCTGGGCGCCGCCCTGCTCGGCGTGCTGGTGGAGGCCTTCGTGCCGCGCCGCCGCCGGCACGTGGTGCAGCTGTCGCTCGCCCTGCTGGCGGTGCTCGCCGCGCTGGTGATGGTGGTGCTCAACGCCGACGACCGGCTGCTCACCGCCGGCGGGGCGATCGCGGTGGACGGCCCCACCCTCTTCCTCCAGGGCGCCATCCTGGTGCTCGCCGCGATGGCGCTGCTGCTGATCGGCGACCGCACGGTGGAGCGCGGCGGGGCGTTCGTCGCCCAGGCCGCGGTCACCGCCGAGTCGGCCGACGACCGGCGGCAGGCCGAGGGGAGCAACGGCGCCACCGAGGTGTACCCGCTGACCACCTTCGCGATCGGCGGCATGCTGATCTTCGTGGCGGCGAACGACCTGCTGACCATGTTCATCGCGCTGGAGGTCTTCTCCCTGCCGCTCTACCTGCTCTGCGCGCTGGCCCGTCGCCGGCGGCTGCTGAGCCAGGAAGCGGCGATGAAGTACTTCCTGCTCGGGGCGTACGCGTCGGCGTTCTTCCTGTTCGGCGTGGCGCTGATCTACGGCTTCACCGCCGGGATGCCGGGCCGGTCGGCCGGCGTCGACTTCGCCACCGTGCACGCCGCGGTGAAGGAGTCGCCCGCCAGCCCGGTGCTGCTCTTCGCCGGCATGGCCCTGCTCTCCATCGGCCTGCTCTTCAAGGCCGCCGCGGCGCCGTTCCACGTCTGGACCCCCGACGTCTACCAGGGCGCCCCGACGCCGGTCACCGGCTTCATGGCGGCCTGCACCAAGGTGGCCGCCTTCGGTGCGCTGCTGCGGGTGTTCCACGTGGCGTTCGCCGACGCGGCCTGGGACTTCACCCCGGTCCTCGGGGCGGTCGCGGTGCTCACCATGTTGGTCGGCGCGGTGCTGGCGGTCACCCAGACCGACATCAAGCGGCTGCTGGCGTACTCCTCGATCGCCAACGCCGGCTACCTGCTGGTCGGGGTGCTCGCCCCGACCGGTGAGGGCGTCTCCGGCACGATGTTCTACCTGGCCGCATACGGCTTCTCGGTGCTCGCCGCGTTCGCCGTGGTGACCCTGGTCCGGGACGCGGACGGGGAGGCCACCCACCTGTCCCGCTGGGCGGGGCTGGGCCGCCGGTCGCCGTTCTACGCCGGCATCTTCACCTTCATCCTGCTGGCCTTCGCCGGTATCCCGCTCACCAGCGGCTTCACCAGCAAGTTCGCGGTCTTCGGCCCGGCGCTGGAGAGCGGCCACGCCTGGCTGGTGGTGGCCGGTGTGCTGACCAGCATGGTGCTGGCCTTCCCGTACCTGCGGGTCGTGGTGATGATGTGGCTCTCCGAGCCGGGCGAGACCACCCCGACCGTGGCGGTGCCGGGCGGGCTGACCGCGACGGCGCTCATGATCGGCGTGGTGGCCACCCTGGTCCTGGGCGTGGCCCCGGCCCCGCTGCTCGACCTGGCCACGGACGCCGCCGCGTTCGTACGGTGAGACGCCTGCGTGACGATGCGGGGCCGGTGCGCGGTGGCGCGCCGGCCCCGCGCCTGTATCCCCGCCCCGGAGCAGGTCGAACGGGTGTGGCATGGTTGATGGCGTGGTGATTCCGGCTGGCGAGCGTTCAGGCGTCGTCGGCTCCGGCGGTCGTCGGAGCCGGGCGGGCACGAGTCAGGTCGGCGCGCTCGGCGTCTATCTCGCCGATCCGCGCGTCGAGGCCTCCGTGCTGGGCCTGCTCGACTCCGTCGAGGCCGAGCTGCGGGCCAGTGTGGCCAGCGCCGACCCCTTCGTCACCGAGGCCGCCCGGCACCTGGTGGAGGCCGGCGGCAAGCGGTTCCGGCCGCTGCTGGTGGCGCTGGGCGCCCAGTTCGGTGACCCGGAGGGCCCGCAGGTCGTCCCGGCCGCGGTGGTGATGGAGCTCACCCACCTGGCGACGCTCTACCACGACGACGTGATGGACGAGGCGGCCGTGCGGCGGGGCGCTCCGAGCGCCAACTCCCGCTGGACCAACTCGGTGGCGATCCTGGTCGGCGACTACCTCTTCGCCCGGGCCGCGGACATCGCCGCCGACCTGGGCACCGAGGCCGTCCGGCTGCAGGCGCGCACCTTCGCCCGGCTGGTGCACGGGCAGATCGCCGAGACCGTCGGCCCGCGGGCCGGCGAGGACCCGGTCGCGCACTACCTGCACGTGATCGCCGAGAAGACCGGCTCGCTGATCGCCACCTCCGCCCGCTTCGGCGGCATGTTCGGCGGGGCGTCGGCCGAGCACACCGAGGCCCTCGCGGGCTACGGCGAGACCATCGGGGTGGCCTTCCAGCTCTCCGACGACCTGCTCGACATCGCCAGCGAGTCGGTGCAGTCGGGCAAGACGCCCGGCACCGACCTGCGCGAGGGTGTGCCGACGCTGCCGGTGCTCTACGCCCGGGCCGCCGACGACTCCGACGCCGCCTCGGTGCGGCTGCGCGAGATCCTGGCCACCGGCCCGCTGGTCGACGACGCGCTGCACGCCGAGGCGCTCGGCCTGCTCCGCGAGTCTCCGGCGCTCAAGCGCGCGCGGGAGACCGTCCGCAGCTACGCCGAGGACGCCCGCTCGCAGCTCGCCCCGCTCCCGCAGGGCCCGGCCCGCCGCGCCCTCGAATCCCTCTGCGACTACATCGCCGACCGCACCAGCTAACCCCCCCCGGGACCCCCCCGCGCGCTCATCCTCCGCGTCGATCATGAAGTTGGCGGCACTCTTCGCGATCCACTTCGCCGTCAACTTCATGATCAACGGACAGGATCGGGGGCGGGTCAGTCAGCGGGGGTGGGTGAGCATGCGGCTGCCTAGGAGCATGAGGGCGGCGGCGGCCAGCATCGCGGCGGCGGCGGTCAGCCACATGGTGGGGTAGCCGGCGGTGGCGGCGGTTGCGCCGAGGGCGAGCGGGCCGAGGCAGCCGCCCGCGTACACCCCGGTCTGGGTGATCGAGGTGGCGGCGGCCGGCGCCTGCGGGTGCAGCTTGACCACCGCGAAGTTCATCAGCCCCGGCCAGGCCCAGCCGAGGCCGAAGCCGAGCACCACGCCGACCATGAGCGGCACCGCGCCGGTCAGGGCGAGCAGCCCCAGCCCGCCCGCGCCCACCACCAGCATCCCGGCGATCACGGCCACGTGCCCCTCGGCCCGCCGGTCGGCGAGCCAACCCGCCCCGACCCGGGCGGTGACGCAGACCGCGCTGCCCAGGGTGAGGGTCAGCCCGGCCAGCCCCGGCGCCAGACCGCGCGCCACCGACGAGTCCACCACGAAGGTGCCCAGGGCGTTGGCCGCCGCCGCGGCGAGGGTCGCGGCCACCCCGACCACCACCAGGGCCGCGGTGGCCCGCCCGCCGCGCGCTGCGGCGGCCTTCCGGGCCGGTCCGGCCTCCCCCGGGGGTACGGCGGGCAGGGCGGCCAGCGCGGCGCCGGCCGCCGCCACGAACGCCCAGCGCCAGCCGGCGGTGAGGGCGATGGTGGGCACCGCGGCGCCGGCCAGCAGGGTGGAGACCGGGATGGCCGCCTGCTTCACCCCGAACGACAGGCCCTGCCGCCGGGCCGGCACGTGCCGGGCCAGCGCCGCGTTGCTGGCGAGCTGCCCGAGCGCGTTCGCGGCGGCGCTCAACCCGAGCAGGGCGACCAGCACCGGGTACGACCGGGCGCCCACCGCGATGGCGAGCAGGCAGCCGGCCGCCAGCAGGATGCCGGCGCGGGCCACCACCGCCGGGCCGTACCGCTCGACGAGGCGGCCGGACGGCACCGAGGCCAGCGCGCTGATGCCGAAGTAGACCGACACGGCCAGGCCCAGACCGGCGGGGGAGAAACCGAGGTCGTCACCCATCTGCACGGCCAGGCCGCCGACGAGGAAGACCGGCAGGACCGAGGCGATGGTGGTGGCGATGGCGCCGGCACCGGCCCGCAGCGGGGGTACGGCCGGCCGGCGGGGCGAGGGGGTGAGCGCGGTGTCGGTCATCGTCCGGCCAACCTACGTGAGCCCAGCTCACGGGGGCTCGGCGTGTCGCAGCGATACACGCCACATGCGACCAGATCCGGAATCCTCGACCCGAACGGGCGTTCCGTCCCCGGGCGGTTTTTCATATGGTGTAAGTCCCCCGGCTGCGGAGGTGGTTGTGCGCGACCCCCTGGCGGAGCCTTCGGATCTCATCCGGAGCGTCTCCCGCGCGCTACGCGTTCTCGAGTCGGTCGGTCGCGCCCCCAAGGGACTGACCGTCAAGCAGATCGCCCGGCGCTGCGAGCTGACCGTGGCCACCACCTACCACCTGGTCCGCACCCTGGCCTACGAGGGCTACGTGATCCGGCGCGAGGACGGCACGTACATCGTGGGTCTGGAGATCGCCGACCGGTACCGGGAACTGGTCACCGCCTTCCGGGGGCCGCCAGCGGTCGGGGAGACGCTGCGCCGGGCCGCCGCCGACACCGGCTGGAGCCACTACCTGGGCCGATTCGTCGGCGGCCAGGTGGCGGTCACGGCGGTCGCCGAGGGGCCGCGCTCGCCGCACCTGGAGGATCTGGTCCCCGGCTTCGACGAGGGGGCGCACGCCACCGCCCTCGGCAAGAGCCTGCTCGCCACCCTCACCGCCGAGCAGCGCTTCCGCTACCTGCGCGAGTACGGCATGCGCCCGTTCACCACGGCCACCCTGACCAGTGTCGAGGCGTTCGAGGCCGACCTGGCCGCCGGGGACCGGCGCGGCATGCAGCTGGAGCTGGGGCAGTTCCGGCAGGGAGTGGCATGCGCCTCGGTGCTGGTCACCCCGGACAAGGACATGGAACGCCGGGTCGTGCTCGCCTGCGCGCTGCCGGCCAGCGAGATGATGACCTCCGCCCGGGTGGTCCGGGCCAAGCTGCTCACCGTCGCCCGCGCCGTAGCCGACGGCATCGCCGCCGACGTCTGACCTTCCCACGCCCCCGCCACTGCCCCGCGCCGTGCTGCTCCGCGCCGTGCGCGCCCCGTTTGCGGCGTGTCGGGGTGACCGACGGCCGGGACACCCCGACACGCCGCAAAGCGGGGGCGGCGGGGGTGGCAGGCCCGGGGCGAACGCCGAAGGGCCCCTCCGCACCGGAGGGGCCTTTCGCGGACGGTCCGAGGCCGGGCCGCCGGGGTGGGGTCAGCTGCCGATCGGGCCGCCGTCCAGCCGCCAGGTGACGACCACGCCCGGCTTGGCGTAGTCACCGTCGGGCCAGGTGGACGCCGGCTTCTCCACGGAGGCGCCGGTGATCTCACCGGGGTGCTGCACGGCCACGAAGACCGAGCGGTTGTCGCCGGTGATGAACGGGCCGCAGGTCTCGGCGCCGACCGGCACGGTGAGGAACTGCTTCAGGTGCCCCCGCTCCGGGCCCTCGATCGCGGTGGCGAAGAGGCCGTCGTTGCTGCCCAGCGCGTTGCCGTCGGTGGAGATCCAGAGGTTGCCGGCGGCGTCGAAGGCGACGTTGTCCGGGCAGGAGATCGGCGAGACCTTGGTCTTGTCGTACCCGGCGAAGTAGGTCGACGGGTCGCTCGGGTCGCCGGCCACGATCGGCAGCGACCAGGCGAAGCTCTCCGCGGTGTTGTCGCCCCGGTCCTCGACCAGCTCCAGGATCTGGCCGTGCTTGTTGAGGTTGCGCGGGTTGGCCTCGTCGGCTCCCGGCTTGCCCGGCTTGCCCCGGTCGGTGTTGTTGGTCAGCGCCACGTACACCTTGCCGGTGAGCAGGCTCGGCTCGACGTCCTCCGGCCGGTCCATCTTGGTCGCGCCGACCTTGTCGCCGGCGAGCCGGGTGAAGGTGAGCACCTCGGCGGCGGTCATCCCGTCGACGTACGAGCGGCCGCCGCTGACCAGCTTGATCCACCGGCCGCGGCCGTCGAACGCGCCGTCGGCCGGGAGCTTGCCCGAGCCGTCGATCTCGGCGGCGCTGGTCTGCGCGAACTGCGCCACGTAGAGCGTGCCGGACTCCAGCAGGGTCAGGTTGTGCTTGCGGGCCACCCACGAGTCGCCCGGCAGGAACTTCTTGTCGGAGACGAACTTGTAGAGGTAGTCGAAGCGCTCGTCGTCGCCCATGTACGCGACCACGTGCCCGCTCTTCGCCACGATCACGTTGGCGCCCTCGTGCTTGAACCGGCCCAGCGCGGTGTGCTTGCGCGGGCGGCTCTCCGGGTCGAACGGGTCGATCTCGACGATCCACCCGAAGCGGTGCGCCTCGTTGGGGTGCTTCGACAGGTCGAAGCGCTCGTCGGCCCGCTCCCACTTGCGGCTGCCGCTGGGGTAGCGGGCGGTGGTGGTGATGCCGTAGCGGGCCAGCTTCGGCTTCAGCTCCTCCGCAGCGGCGTCCGCCCCGACGAAGTACTGGTTGAAGTTCTCCTCGCCGGAGAGCACCGTGCCCCACGGGGTGACCCCGCCGGCGCAGTTGTTCAGCGTGCCCACGACCGTACGACCCTTCGGGTCGGCGGCGGTGCGCAGCCAGGCCGAGCCGGCGGCCGGCCCGGTCAGCTCGAACTTGGTGGCCAGCGCGGTGACCCGCCGGTTGTACGGCCGGCGGCCGCTCGCGACCGGACGCCACTGCCCGGTGCCGTCGACCCGCTCCAGCTCCACCACGGACATGCCGTGCGCGGCCATCGCCGTGCGCAGCTGCTCCACGGTCAGCGCGTCGAGGCCGGTGAAGCCGGGGAACATCAGGTCCTCGTTGGTGTACTCGTGGTTGACCACGAGCAGCGCCCGCCGGCCCCGCCGGTCCAGCGACAGCACCCCGACGAAGTCGTTGTTGTAGCCGAACTGCTTCGACTGCGCGGCGGCGTGCTGCCCGTGCAGGTCGAACTCCGGGGCGCCGGGGACCACCGGGTCGCCCCAGCGGATGACCACCGCGTGGTCGTACCCGTTGGGGACGACCAGGGTGTCGAGCTGGTTCGGCGGGATCGGCGTGAAGGTCAGCGCGCCGGTGGACGGCTGCGGGCGGCCGAAGTCGGTCGCCTCGGGCACCACCGGTGTGCCGGGGGCGGCGGCGGCCGGGGCGGCCCCGGCCAGCGCGCCGCCGAAGCCGAGCACCAGCGCGCCGGCCGCGCCGGCCCGGACCACGCCGCGCCGGGACACCTCGGCGGAGACCAGGTCCCCGAAGTACGCGTTGTCGGAGGAGTTGGGCACCGGGTGGTCGCAGGCGTTGCCGCACCGGTACAGGCAGGTCATCGCATCGCGGCTGCCGTGGCGGGTGGCATCCAGCAACGGAAGCAGCCGGGGACGGTTGCTCATTTCAGGAGCCTCCTGGAAGCAAGGTCGGTGGCACGCCGGATCACCCCCGATCGACGTGCGTACCGGCCGGAGGCTGCCAGGGCCCGGTGAGCGGTCGCCGGACTCGGTGTGAACCGGATGTGAACAGCGGTCGCAGGTGAACCGATCGGCGTGACGGCGCGTATCCACGGGCGAACGCATTCGCCGCACTCGCCGCGGAGAGCGAGGGGATCACCATCAGCGACCACGACGCCCAACTGCTGCGCGCGCTGCACGACGAGCACGCGGAGGCGCTGTACGCGCACGCGCTCCGGCTGGTCAACGGCGACCGGACGCGGGCCGAGGACCTGGTGCAGGAGACCCTGCTGCGGGCCTGGCGCCACCCCGAGTCGCTCGACCCGCGGCGCGGCTCCGTGCGCGCCTGGCTCTTCACCACCGCACGGAACCTGGCGATCGACGCGTGGCGCCGCCGGTCCACCCGGGTCGGTGAGGTGTTCACCGACGACCTGCCCGAGCCGCCGGAGGCGGTCGACGAAGCGGAGCGCGCGGTGGAGGCGTGGACCGTCGCCGAGGCCCTGAACCGGCTCAGCCCCACCCACCGGGAGGTACTGGTCGAGTGCTTCTACCAGGGGCGTTCGGTGGCCGAGGCCGCCGCCCGGCTCGGCGTCCCGCCGGGGACGGTCAAGTCCCGCACCCACTACGCGCTGCGCTCACTACGGTTGGTCCTGGCCGAGATGGGGGTGACCGGATGACCCGCTGCGAGTTCGCGCACGACGACGGCGCGTACGTGCTGGGCGCCCTCGCTCCCGCCGACCGCGCCGCGTACGAGCGGCACCTGGCCGGCTGTGCGGCCTGCCGGGAGGCGGTCGCGGAGATCGCCGTGCTCCCCGGACTGCTCGGCCGGCTCGACCCGGCCGCGCTGGACGAGTTCCTGCCCCCGCCGCAGGAGCCGAACCGGGTCCCCACGCTGATCGCCGCCGCACGGGAGCGCCGGCGCCGCGAACGCTCCGGCGCGCGCCGGCGGTACGCGCTCACCGCCCTGGCCGCCGCCGCGCTCGCCCTGGTGGTGGGCGTCGGCGGTGCGGCCGTGCTGCGCCCTCCCGCGCCGCCGCAGCCGACCGTCCAGGCGGTGCGGATGGTCGCCATGCAGCCGGTGGCGGCGAAGGTGCCGGTGCACGCCGAGATCGGGCTGACCGGCACCGACTGGGGTACCGAGGTCACCATGCGCTGCGGGTACGACGCGACCGCCGGCTACGGCAAGGCGTACACGTTCCGGCTGGTGGCGCACGGCCCGGACGGCGCGACGGAGCAGATCGGCTCGTGGCTGGCCGCGCCCGGCGACGACGTGCGCCTCACCGGCGCGACCCGCTTCACCGACGCGGAGCTGGTCCGGCTGGAGCTGGTCCGCGCCGACGGCACCGCCGTCCTCGGCTACGACGTGCGCTGATCCCCGGTCACCGCCCGGCGGCGGTGACCGGGACCGGGGTGCGGGTGGCGGCGCGGGTCCGGCGGGTGTGCCGCACCGCGTCCACCGTGAAGACGATCAGCGCGACCCAGACCAGGGTGAAGCCGGCCAGGCGCGCCGGCGGCATCGGCTCGTGGAAGATCAGCACCCCGCAGCCGAGCTGAAGGATCGGGGCGAGGTACTGCAACATGCCCAGGCTGGAGAGCGGGAGCCGGTTGGCCGCCCCGGCGAAGAGCAGCAGCGGCACGGCGGTGGCCGCGCCGGCCAGCACCAGCAGCAGGGTGTGCCCGACCGAGACGTGCCCGAAGGTCGACTCCCCGCCCCGCGCCAGCCACCCCAGGTACGCCACGGCGGGCAGCGCCAGCACCGCCGACTCGACGAAGAGCCCTTCCGCGGCGGGCAGCCCGAGCCGCTTCTTGACCAGGCCGTAGCCGGCGAAGCTGAAGGCCAGCGTCAACGCCAGGTACGGCAGCCGGCCGTAGTCGACGGTGAGCACGACGACGGCCGCCGCGCCGACGCCGAGCGCCGCCCACTGCGCTGGGCGCAGCCGCTCACGCAGCACGAAGACGCCGATCAGCACCACGACGAGCGGGTTGATGAAGTAACCGAGCGCGGTCTCCACCACCCGGTCGGAGTTGACCCCGTAGATGTAGGTGCCCCAGTTGACCGCGATCAGCGCGGCCGCGACGGCGATGCCGGCCAGCGTCCGTGGCCGACGGGCCAGCGCGCGCAGGAAGCCGATGTTGCGCATCGCGGCCAGCAGCAGCGCGACGAAGAGCACCGACCAGACGATCCGGTGGGCCAGGATCTCCACCGGCCCGGCCGGGCGCAGCAGCTTCAGGTAGATCGGGAAGAAGCCCCAGAGCAGGTACGCACCGAAGCCGTACAGGTAGCCGAGCCGGACCGCGTTCACCCCTCCACCGTAAGGGGCGGAACGGGTGTCTGTTCCTTTCCGGTGACCTGGTTCACCGGACGGTGGTCCAGTTCCATCCAGTGGCCCGGCTCGACCGGGTGGAAGCCGACCTTCGCGTACACCCCGTGGGCGTCGAGGGTGGCCAGCAGGATCCGGCGCACACCCAGCCCGGCCAGGTGGTCCCGGACTGCGGTGGCCAGCCAGGTGCCCAGCCCGCGTCCGCGCTCCTGCGGTGCCACGTAGACGTCGCAGAGCCAGGCGAAGGTGGCCCGGTCCGTGATCACCCGGGCCACCGCCACCTGCTCGCCGTCGCGGTGAATGCTGTACGGGATCGAGCCGGCGAAGGCGCGCGCCACCGTCTCCCGGCTCCGCCCGAGCGCCCAGTACGCGTCGGTGGAGAGCCAGCGGTGCACCCGGTCCAGGTCGATCCGGTCGGGGTCGGTGCTGAGCAGGTAGCCGTCGTCACGGGTCAGGGTGAACACGCCGGCCACGCTAATCCGGTCCACCCCGGACCGCGCGAGCCAATTCCCGGCCGCTGGCCGTCGCTCGCGCCCGGGCGTCGCGCCTGCGCGTCCCGCCCGGGCGTCGCCGGGGTCAGTCGCGGTCGAGGATGGCGCCGAGGATCCAGGTCACGATGCTGACGAAGAGCGCGCCGAGCACCGCCTCCGGCCAGAAGCTGTCGACGTGGAAGGGTAGCCCGGCCTCACCGGCGATCCAGCTCGTCAGCAGGAAGAGCAGGCCGTTGACCACCAGCGCGATCAGACCGAGCGTCAGCAGGTAGAAGCCGCAGCCGACAGACTTGATGATCGGCTGGAGCACCGCGTTGACCACACCGAAGATCACCGCCACCAGCAGCAGCGTGGTGACCGTCTCGACGGCCGAGTCGGAGTCCAGGGTGATGCCCGGGATGAGCAGCGTCGCCAGCCAGAAGGCGACCGCCGTGGAGCCCAGCCGGATCAGGAGGCCCTTCAGAAAACTCATGGCGGGGATCGTGCCACGCAAGGTCCACCACGGGAACCCTCCGCGTGCCCCGGCTTCAGCTGCGGGCCGGCCGGCCGATCAGCTGCGACTCGATCGGGGTGGGCGAGAGCAGCGCCCAGCGCAGCGCCCGACGGTTCACCACCGCCACCATGTCGTCCCGGATCCGGGTCAGCCACTCCGCCGAGCCGCCGAGGCCGAGCGCCGCGCCGGCCAGCGTCGCCTCCCGCTGGTCCAGCGGTTGCAGCACCGCCAGGTCGGCCCGGCCCAGGACGTCCGCGTCGGCCGCGGTCAGCTCGTCCCGCACCACCAGGGTCGCCTGCCAGGCCGGGCCGGGACCGGGATCGTCGGCCGCCGCGCCCGCGTCGACCACCAGCAGCAGGGGAGACAGCGGTGAGCCCGGTGCCCCGGCCAGCGGGCGGCCCGGCGGGAGGACCGCGATGCCGCCTCCGGTGCCGCCCACCCCCCGCACGAAGGGCTCCCAGACCCGCGGCCGGCCGGTGCGTACCGCCACCCGGGCGCCCAGCGCCATCGCCCGCAGTACCAGCAACTGCGCCGCGCGGACCCCGCCGACCAGCACCAGCCGGGTGCCTTCGGCGCGGAACAGGCGCAGGGTCACCGCGCCGCCGTGCCGGTTGGCGCCCACCATCAGACCGGCGTCGCCGAGGGACAGCTCCAGCGGCTCCGGGTCCGGGCCGGGCGGGACCGGGCCGCCGGTCACCGCGAGCGGCAACGTGGCGGCCAGGGCGTCGAGGTGCGCACCGTCGAGCCGGCGTACCTCGCCGCCGGCGTCGGCGACGAGCCGGTGCAGCGCCTGGTCGGCCAGCGCCAGCTCGTCGGGGGTCCGGGCGGTCAGCCGTACCGTCAGCTCGGCCGGCACCGGCGCGGCGTCGGCGCCGGTGCGCGGGCCGGCGCAGAGCGACACGCTGGTCGCCGTGGCCGGCAACGCCAGCAGCCGGGACACCAGCCGCCGGCCCAGGTCCGTGCGCGGGTCGGGCCAGCGAGCCAGCCGGAAGCCGGCCTGGAGGAGGTCGGCGGAGCGCACCGCCGGCCAGGTCTCCCGGGTCGGCCGGGCACCGTCGTGGTGGGCCAGTTCCCCGAGTACGCGCAGCGCCGCGTGCTCGCCGAGCGGTCGGGCGCCGACCGGGCCGAGTCGCCGCACGATCCGGCGCACGGTGCCGGAGAGGGCCCTTCGCAGCTCCTCGTCCGACCAGCCGTCCACCCGCAGCGCCCGCACGGCGAGCAGCGCCCGTTCCTGCCCCGGCAACCGCCCCTCGGTCAGCTGCCGGTACGAGGTCCCCACCGTCCCGCCCGCCGCGCCGGGCGCCGGGGCGGGAGCGGCGTGCAGCAGGAGCTGGACCCGCACCGGCGGCTGCTCGGTCGCGGCCGGGGGCAGCAGCGCAGCGGGCCCCGGCAGCGCACGAGGGCCGTCGCCGAGCAGGTCGCCGAGATCGCCCAGCTCGATCAGCGCGGCCAGCCCGGTGGCGTCGTCGACCACGGCGGCGGGCCCGCCGGCCAGCTCCGCCGACCGCACGGTGGCACCGGGAAGCACCAGGTCCAGCAGCGCGGCCGGGCCGGCTGCCGGGGCGAGCAGCCGCCGCCGGGTCGCGTACGCCAGGCCGGTGCCCAGCCACTCGAACAGCCATCGGCCCCGCCGGCGCACCCAGGCGGCGGCGAGCAGCAGCCCGGCGGCGACCAGGGCGAGCGCGGTCGCCACCACGCCCCGGCCGAGGGCCGCCACCGGCAGCGCCACCGCGACCTGCGCGGCGACGATCTGACCGGCGCGGACGGCGGTCGACCGACGGGCGGCGACCGCACTCCACTGTGGCGGAAGGGGCTGGCGGGAGGTCGGCCGCGCCGTCGTGCTCGCCGTCACCGCGTCTCCTCCGCTCGACGTGCCGGACCGCCTCGCGGGGCCGCCGGACTCCCGGCGCGCACCGTACCGCGACGGCGGCGTGACCCATGGTAAGGGTCCTCCCCGTTGCCCGTTGTCCACAGGGGAACCCGAGGGGGTAGCACAACCGCGATCGGGCCGCTACCGTCAGCGACGAGTTCGGCTGACCGTACCGCCGTGGGCCCCCGCCCAGAGGCGTCCATGGATCGTCCGACGGCAGCCACGACCCCAGAGACGAGGTGACGTCCGGGTGGCGCAGACCCAGGCAGAAGCCGCGGTGATGCAGCAGACCGCCGCGAAGTTCGAGCAGGTGGACCAGTCGCTGCAGAGCATGCTCAGCGGCCTGATGGCCGAGCTGGAGGTGTTGCAGCAGGCCTGGCGCGGCGCCGGTGGCCGCTCGTTCGAGCAGGTCAAGCAGCAGTGGTCGCAGGACCAGGCGGCCCTGCAGCGGGCCCTGCGGGAGACCGCGTCGGCGATCCGCACCGCCGGTCGGCAGTACGACGTGTCCGACGACGAGGCGGCCGGCCGGATCGCCGGCACCAACCGCGGCATCCAGTTGCCGCTCTAACCACACGCAGGGGGAGGAGCACCCGATGGACCACGGTGTCCTGGTCGTCAACTTCGCCGCGCTGCAGCAGGCCAGCGCGGACATCCAGAAGGCGTTGAACACGCTCGACTCGCAGCTCGGTCAGTTGGAGCGGGACGCCGCCCCACTGGTGGCGAACTGGACCGGCGAGGCGCAGCAGGCGTACGAGCAGCGGCAGGCGCGGTGGCGGTCCGCCTCGCAGGACCTGCAGGCCATGCTGCGCGACATCAAGCTCGCGGTGAACGACTCCGCCACCGACTACCTCGACACGGAGAAGAGGAACGTCGGCCTGTTCCAGTGAGCCCGGCCGCACGGCGGCGCCGACCATCGGAGTGGGCGCCGCCGTCGCCGTGCCCGGACCGGGGAAGGCTCAGGCCGGTCCGGCCGGACGCCAGCCCCGCCGGGTGCCGCGCGGCAGCACCAGGGCGAGCAGCACCGCCGCCGCGACGGCCGTACCGGTGACCCCGGCGACCAGCAGGGCCTTCTCCCGCGCCGCCGCACGCCGCGCCCGCTGGGCCAGCAGCGCCGGGTCGGGCCGGTCCGCCGGCAGGGCGGCCGCCGCGCGTACGCCCGTCGTCGGGGCCGCCCCGGTCTCGGTGACCGCCCGGTACGGGTTCAGCACGCCCGCGCCGTACCCGCCCCGACCGTCACCCGGCGCCGGGTCGGTGCTGCCGACGATCCGCCGCGCCACCTGCGCCGCGGTCAGGTCGGGTCGATACTGCCGGACCAGCGCCGCGGTGGCGGCCACGAAGGGCGTCGCGTAGCTGGTGCCCTCGGCCCGATGGTGCCCCTGCTCCGGCGCGGCCATCAGCACGTCGCTGCCGGGCGCCACCAGGTCGACGTAGGAGCCCGTCTGGGAGAAGGCGGCGCGGCTGCCGTCCGGGGCGATGGCACCGACCCCCAGCACCCCCTCGTACGACGCCGGGTACGGGCGGGGGTCACCGCTGTCGTGCAGATTGCCGGCGGCGGCCACCACCACCACGTCCCGGCGCACCGCGTACGCCACCGCCTCCCGGACGGCGGGATTGTCCGCGTACAGCACGACGGAGAGGTTCAGCACGTCGGCGTCGTGGTCCACCGCCCACCGGATGGCCCGGGCGAAGTCCGCCGCGCTGACCGTGCGCCCCGACTCCCGACCCTCCACCACCTGCTGCTCGCTCACCCGCACCGGCAGGATGCGGGCCCGGGGCGCCAGCCCGTGGAAGGCGATGCCGTCGGTGGACCCGGCCGCGACGATGCTGGCCACCCCGGTTCCGTGGCCGGCGCAGTCGCGGGTGCCGTCGCCGCCCGGGTCGAGGAAGTCCGCGCCGTCCAGCACCCGGCCACGCAGTTGCGGGTGCCGCCGGTCCACCCCCGAGTCGATCACCGCGACGGTGACCCCCGCGCCGGTGGCGAGCGGCGCCAGCCGTTCCGGCGCGTACCGGCGCTGGGCCCACGGCACGGCGGTGACCGAGCGGGCCGGGGCGAGCGGGGCGGAGCAGGCCGGTGCGGCGGCCCGGGCGGAGGTGCCCGACGACACGGCGAGCGCCGGCAGGCCGGTCAGCAGGACCGCCGCCAGACCGGCGAGGGTCGATCGCGCGCTGGGCCGGTACATCGACCGCCTCCGTATCGTGTCGACTCCGGAACGCGATGTTATCGCCTCACGGACCGCCTGCGGCCAGCCCATTGTGATCTTGTTCGTACCTTGTAGGTTGTACGCGATGCCTATGGCCTGTTAGCGGGAGGAGAGGTGGCCGTGACCGACTGGGAGCCGGCTACCGAGGCCGAGACGGCGATGCGCGACGCGCTGCACGCCAACGACCAGGAACTTTACTTCCGCATCCTGGCCGGCACCGAACTTCTCCTGCCGGTCTCCGCGCAGGCGCTGGCCGGCGAGGCGCCGATGGGCTGGGGCACCTGGACCACGGGTGGCCGGACCCACGTGCTGGCCTTCACCTCCGACGCCGCGCTGCGCGCCTGCCTGGGTGCCACCGCGGGCCCCAGCCGCCGCGCCCCGTACACCGAACTCGCCGCCACCTGGCCCAACCACGAGTGGTGGCTGGCGGTCAACCCGGGGCTGCCCGTCGAGGGTTACCTGCCGGCGTGGTTCGTCTCGCAGCTCTCCCGTGGTGACGTGCGCCTGCCCGGTCGCACCATGGGCGCTCGGGCCCGGCTGGAGCAGGTGGAGTCGCTCACCCGTGACCGGGCCGAGGGCACCGGCCCCGCGCCGGCCACCCGGGCGCCGGATCCCGCCACGGACGCGCGGGCGCAGCCGCGCCCGATGCAGCCCCCCACGGCCGCCATCGGCGCGGGTCCGGACGCCTCGACCGCCCGCCCCGGCGTCCCCGGGCCGCCCCCGGCTCGCCCCTCGGCCGCGCCGTACCGGCCCGAATCGCACGTACCCCGCCCGGCCGGCGGCCAGCCGGTCGTGCCGGCCGCCGCTTCGTACCCGGAGGCGGTGCCGGCCGACGGCGGGGCGCGACCCGGCGGCGAGCCGCGGCCACCGGCGGACCCGGTCAACGGCCGACCCGCCGCCGCGCCCCCGTCCGATCGCGACGGCACCGCTCGGCAGGCCGTCCCGCCCTGGATGGCCTCGCCCCGGCGGCGGCTCCTCGGCGAGGGCCTGGGCGCGCGACCCTCCACGGACGGCGGCCCGCCCAACGGGCGCAGCTCGTTCTTCGAGCCGGCCTCCGAACGCGGTGCGGCGGCCCGGGCGTCGCGGGATCCGCTGCGTGCCGGTGAGCGCGCCGCACCGGCACCGCGACCCGGGCTCGGCGGGCAGGCGTTCCCCCGGCGCCGTCCGGCGACCAGCCGGCCGGGGGAGGAGCAGACCAGGGCGTTCCAGTTCGACCGTTCCGAAGGGCCACCGCCCCCGGCGGACCGGCGCGCCGACCCGTTGGCGGAGGAGCCCACCCGGGCGTTCCGGGTGCCGGCACCGGACGCCGAGGCGACCCAGGCGCTGCCGCGACGCCAGCCAGTGCCCGAGCCGCCGTCCGCGCCGTCGTCCGACGAGGAGCAGACCCAGCGCCTGCCCGATCCGTCCGCGCGGTCCGCGCCCCCGGCGGCGGAGGAACTGCCGGTGTCGATCGCCGAGCCGGTCTCCGCGCCGCCGGCACCGCGTCGCGGCTTCACGCCCATCGTCATCGAGGGCACCGTCATCGCGTCCCGGGACCTGCCCGTCACCCCGGAACCGGACCCGGTTCCGCCGGCCACCGTCGGCCCGGACGCCGGTGCCGCCAGGAACGGCACCGGCGGGTTCGCCTCCTCCGGCGCGGCGGGGACGGCCTTCCCCCGGTCGCCCTTCGCCGGACCGTCCACTGCGTCCGCCGACGACCGCACCGAGCCGATCCCGTCCGCCCCGGAACAGCGCGCCGATCCCGTCTTCCCGGCTCCCGAGCAGCGCACCGAGCCGGTCTTCACCGCCTCCGAGCTGCGGACGGAACCCATCCGGGTTGAGCGGGCCGATCCGGTCTTCCCGGCCCCCGAGCAGCGGACCCAGCCGCCCGCGCCGGTGTCCGACGGACCGGCGGCACCGGCCACCCCGGGCGGGGATGGACCCACCGAGCCGTTCGCCGCGGTCCCCGACGACCGCACGGAATCGCTCTTCACGCCCCGGGCCGCTCCCGTCTCACCCGCCTTCGACGGGCGGTCCCAGGCGACGCCCTCGTCTCCCGCCGCACCCGTCTCACCGGCCTTCGGGGGCCGGCCCGAGGCCACGCCATCCGTCTCCGTCTCGCCGGCCTTCGGCGGGCGCGCCGAGGGGATGCCGTCGTCTCCCGCCGCGCCCGGCTCGCCGGCCTTCGGGGGTCGGCCCGAGGCGACGCCCCCCGCCCCCGGCTCGCCGGCCTTCGGCGGCCGGCCCGAGGCCGCGCCGCCCACTGGCGTCTCGTCGGCCACCGGCGGCCGGGTCGAGGCGCCGCCGGCCGCGCACGCCGCGCCGACGTTCGCCGCGCCTCCGGTCGACGACCCCACCCCGCCGAACGGGATCTTCACGGCCGGCGGCGGCGTCACCGCGGCCGAGACGTCGGCCCGGGCGGCCGAGGCGTTCCAGCCCGCCAACTCCGTCGAGGAGGATCTGCTGGACGCCGCCGGCTCCGGCAGCACCGACACCTTCCTCTCGACCCTGCTGCTGGCCCGGGTGCTGCTGCCGGTGGCACCGGACTCGACGCCCGGCAGCCGTCCCGGCGACCCCGGATTCGTCTGGCGTACCGAGGAGCTCGACGGCGAGCCGTACGTGGTGGTGCACACCTCGCCCGAGCGGCTGGCCGACCACTGCCCGGAGCCGGTGGAGACGGTCGAGGTCCGGTTCGTGCAGCTGATCCGCCGCTGGCCGGACGAGGCGTGGTCCTTCGCGGTGAACCCGGGCAGCCCGGTCGGGGCGAAGCTGCCCGGCGAGCAGATCGTCGGCCTGGCCAACTGGGCGGCCGAGGTGGGGCTCGGGGACGAGGTGGAGGCCGAGCCCGAGCCGGTCGCGGCCGAGGAACCGGCCGAGCGGACCCGGTACGCCCCGCAGGTCACCGACCCGACGCGGCCGGTGACCATGCAGAAGGCGGTGGCGCCGAGCCAGCTCGCCTACTACCTGGAGCGTGGGTACGACCGGGTCTCCGGTTTCGTGCACCGGGCCAACGAGCTGGCGCACCTCAACAGCCCGGCCCAGTTGCACGACGCGCTCGGCCTCGGCTACCCGGACTCGCCCTTCGCCCGGGACGCCGACCGGATCTACGTGCTCCGCTGGCCGGCGTACCGGCCCAGCCTCTACCGGATCCCGTACGGCGGGCAGAACGAGGCCGCCATGCGGGCGATGGAGGGCTGGGTCATCGAGCGCCCGCCGTTCCGGGGCAACGGCTTCGCCCCCGGCGACAGCAGCGAGGTGGTGGCCGAGTTCAAGGTGGACAGCGCCCGGCTGCCGCACGGCGCGCAGCTGTGGCGGATCGGCGCGGACGGCACCGAGCGGGTGATCGCCCTCCTCGACAGCGACGCGCTGCTCTGGCGACAGGTGGGTGAGCCGTGATGCGCGACGGTTACGTGGCCCGGTGGCGCGGGCGGGAGTACCAGGCCAGCCCGGACGGCGACGACGTGCGCATCTACCAGCCCGAACCGGGTGACGGCTTCGAGGAGGTACGCCCCGGCCGGCACGTCCGGGTGGTCCCGGCCGCCGAGGTCGAGGACCTGGCGTACGTGCGCACCACCTGCACCTGGCAGGGGCAGCCGTTCGTGGTGCTCGGTGAGCACGACGGCTGGCTGCGGGTGGAGTACACCGGCGGGCGCTGGCCGGTGGCCCGGGCGATGGGCCTGGAAGTGTTCGACTTCGGTGTCTACCAGGGCTGGGCGCCCGCCAACGAGGTGGCCGACCTGCGCGAGCAGCGGGTCTGACGGGTCAGGACTTCGACCAGCGGAGGATCTCGCCGATCACCGTCTCCGGTGCCTCGACGTGCGGGAAGTGTCCCACCCCGTCGAGCAGCCGCCACTCGTATTCAGCGGTGACGTACCGTCCGGAGCCCTGGGCGGTACGCGGCAGCGAGGCGGCGTCCAGCGCCCCGTGCAGTTGCAGGGTCGGGGTCACCAGCGGCTTCTGCATCAGCCGGACGAACCGGTAGCCGTGCAGCCGCAGCACCGATCGGAACGCCCAGCGGTAGCCCTCCAGCGCGCAGAACGCGGCCTGCGGGATCTGGATCGCCTCCCGGCAGCGCCGGGCGTACGCGTCGAACTCCGGTCCCCGGGTCCAGTGCGGTCCGCCCCAGCGGCGCAGCATCTCCTCGACGGCGGCCCCGCCGTCGCGGGTCAGCAGGTGCTCGTAGCGGGGGAGCTGGAACTTCAGGGTGGGCGTGGAGGCGGCGAACTGCCCGCGCGGATCGGCGAAGATGGCGGCCCGCAGGCGCAGCGGGTGCGGCGCGCCGAGCACCACCAGCCGGCGGACCAGGGTCGGGTGGAACGAGGCCGCCGTCCAGCCGATCAGACCGCCCGCGCCGGTGCCGACCACGGTCGCGGACCGTTCCCCGAGCGCCCGGATCAGCCCGGCGACGTCGGCGGCGAGGGTGTAGCCGTCGTACCCCCGGGGTGGCTTGTCGCTGGCGCCGTAGCCGCGCAGGTCGACCGCGACCGCCCGGAAGCCGGCGTCGGCGACCGCCGGCAGCACCTGGTGCCAGGCCCACCAGTACTCGGGGAAGCCGTGCAGGAACAACACCATCGGGCCGGCGCCGGCCTCGACGACGTGGAACCGGCTGCCGTTCGCGCCGACGAAACGGTGCGCCCACGGCCCCTCGGTCAGGACGCAGGACTCGTCGACGGGTCCGCCACGCTGCTCGGTCATGTGCCACAGCCTAGGACCCCGGTGCAGGCTGGCCGTCCCGCCGACCCTGCGGCTGACCGGGACCGTCGGGCCCCGGTCAGCCGACCGGGTCGATTTTCACGATGCGCGCGGCGTCGCCCGGCCCGCAGTCGTGCGCCGGGTCGGCCGGCGCGATGGTGACCCGCACGGTGGTGCCGGCGGCGAAGCTGCCCATCCCGGGGCCGTGCAGGGCGTACTGCCGGCCGTCGTCGGTGACCAGGCCGTAGCAGGGCCCGGGGCCGCCGCGGTTGATCCGCCCGGCGACCACGTTGGTCGGCCGGTTGTCGGTGGGCTTCTTCGGCAGGCCGGTCGGCGGTGGCAGGGTCGGCAGCTCGGTCGCGGAGAGCGGGGTGGGCCGGTCGGCCGGCGGTACCGGGGTGCCGGACGCGATGCCGGGCGGGGTCGGCGGCGGGGACGCCGCCGCGGCGGAGCCGGGTGGGGTGCCGGGGGTCGTCGGATCGTCGTCGGACACGGGGCCTCCGTTCCCGCCGCAGCCGGCGAGGGGGACGAGCAGGGCCAGCGCGAGGGCGGCCGGCAGGACGCCGGTACGTGGTGTCACACCGATGGGACGTGCCGGGATCAGGTGGGGTTCCCTCCCGCCGGGCGCCGCGCTCGGCCGGGCCGGGCCGGCGCCGACGGGGCGGGTAGGCGCACACCGGTCACCGGCCCGGGAAAGGGCGATGCCCGGGCAGGTGACCTGCCCGGGCATCGGTGGAGCGCTGATCAGTGGCTCAGGAGAAGCGGACCTTCAGCGAGGTGCCGTTCTGCTCCAGGACACGGATCTTGGTGCCGGTGGCCGGGAGCTTGACGCCGTGGTTCGGCAGCTCCGCGTACCAGTACTTCTGGGTGTCGTCGAACAGCGGCTGCGCGGCCTGGCCACGGATGTACTGCGGCTGGCTGTTGAGGTGCAGCGTGAACGAGTCGGCCTTCTTCAGGCTGAACGGCGCGTCGTAGACCTGGACGCGGGCCCGCCAGGGATTACCGGTCAGGTTGTAGATCGGCCGCGGGTGCGCGTCGATGATCATGTTACGACCCTCGCCCGGGTGGACGAACGTGTCGTTGTCGGCCCACCGGAGGTTCCAGTAGGAGATCAGCAGACCCTCCTGGTACGCGTAGTGGTCCACGTAGTCCGGGCGGGTGTTCGCGTAGCCGAAGAAGTACGGGCCGGTCTTGAGGTACTGGTCGTACGAGACGTACGACCGGTGGCCGGCGATGTAGTAGTTGTCGAACTTGCGCTTGTAGGTCTCCTCCACCACGGTGAACCCGTTCAGGGTCCAGCCGGTGGCGCCGGCCTCGGCACCGTCGCTGAGCACGGTCTGCCCGTCGGCGGTGACGGTGATCGCGTCACCGTAGAAGCCACCCGAGGAGACACCACCGTCGGTCTGGTAGCGCAGCCGGAACTGCACGACCTTGCCGGCCGCGGCGTCCATCGGGATGTTGACGTCGACCCAGTTGTCGCCGCTGGAGCCGTCCAGGGCGAAGCGCCCGGGCGAGATCTCCTTGAGGGCCTTGCCGTTGGCCGTACCCGGCAGCGTCGCCCAGGTCTGGCCGTTGTCGGTGGACGCCTCGAAGAAGAGGTAGTCGTAGTCCTCTTCGATGTTGTAGCGACCCTTCATCGACAGCGCGGCGCTGGTCTTCCCCGTGAGGTCGATGGTCCGCGTCATCGTGGTGTTCAGGTCGTCGTCGTTGCCAGAGAAGAACTGCTTGGTGCCCTCGAACGGCTTGCCGTTCTGGAAGGTGTACTCCCGCTGCGGCAGCACCACGACGGCGCCCTGGGCCTTGGCGGTGTTGTACTCCTGCGGCCCGAGCTCCAGGGTGCGCTTCTGGCCGGCCACGATCACCTCGTAGTCGAGCCAGCCGAGCTGGAGCTTGTTCCAGGCGCCGAGGTCGCCGCCCCGCTCGCCGATGCCACCGTCGTTCTTGGCGCCGAGCCGGCTCTGGGCCATCAGGGTCCAGTGCTCGTTGTTGTTGTCCCCACCACTGGTGACGTTGTAGTCGTCCGGCAGACCGAGGTCGTGGCCGTACTCGTGGTAGAAGACGCTCCGGCCGCCGTTCTCCGGCTGGATGGTGTAGTCACCGATCCACACGCCCGTGTTGCCGATCTGGGTACCGCCGGCCGGGAAGTTGTCCGGGCCGGTGTTGCCCTGGTCGGAGGCGAAGGCGTACCAGCGGTGGCTCCAGATGGCGTCCTCACCCTGGTGCGGGTCACCGTCGGCCTCGTCACCGCCGGAGTGGACGATCTGGAAGTGGTCGATGTAGCCGTCCGACTCGTTGAAGTTGCCGTCGGCGTCGAAGTCGTAGCGGTCCCACTGGTCCATCGCCTTGACGTCGGCGGCGATCTCCTCGTCGGAGCGCCCCTGCGCCTTCTGGTCGGCGACCCACTTGTTGGCGGCGTCGCGGACCAGGGCCCAGGTGTTGGTGCAGACGTTCGAGCCACACGGGTAGCCACCCGAGCGGCCGTACCGGGCCTCGTTGTACTGCACCTTGACCCAGTCGGTGACCTTGCCCTCGACGCTGTAGCGACCCGAGGACTGGGCCTCGTAGTACTGCTTCAGCGACTCGTCGCCCTGACCCGTCCCGAAGTAGAGCTTGCGGAAGTAGTCAGCGCTGTAGTCGGCCTGCCAGACGGTGGAGTTGTCCACCGCCCGGTTGGGGGCCGGAATCTCGTTGTGCAGCGGCCCGTCGAACCGGGTCGGACCGGGGGTGTTCGGGTTGGTGTCCTGGTCCGGGTAGCTCGGGTGCCGATCGTTGCCGAACTCCGCGAGGATCACGAAGATTCGGTCGGTCTGCTTGCGGGAGAGCTCGACGTACTGGTCCTGGGTCGGGGTGGAAGCCCCGAACGTCCGGGCGCTACGCCCCTCGGCCTGGGTCTTGCCCACCTTGACGACCGTGCTGCCGTTGATCTTCTGCGCCTTGGCCTTGCCGGAAAGGACCTCGCTCAGGCCCTCCTGGCGCAACGCCCGCCGCTTGTCCTCGAGCGGGTTGGGCAGATCGTGGTCGACATGGGCGGGCTCGGCGACCGACGGGGCGGCCGCCGGCAGCTTCGGCGTCGGCGCGGCGCTGGCGGACGTGCCCGTCACCAGACCTGTCGCCGTCAGCGAAAGCCCGAGCAGACCCACTGCGACTTTGCGCACGTGGTACCTCCGGTGTGAGGGAACCGGCCCAACGGGGGTACGGGCCGGTGAAGACGTCCCACTAGTGGGACTGAAGGTGAACATAGACACTGCCGGGACGGCTGTGAAGATGCGTACGTCGATTTGTTGCAAGATTTTGTTGGCAATGCTTTTCACCGTCACACCCGAGCGGTTCATTAATGCGGATGAGCAGGGCGCATCCACGAGCGCCACGCCATAGTGACAGATTTCGATCAGATTGCGGCGGGGCACAAAACAGTGGGGCCGGTGGCGTCACCGCCACCGGCCCCACTGTTAACAAATTGGTCAGTTGCTGACCTTCACCACCATGTCGTCGGTGGGGTTGGTGCCCTGCTTCAGGATCTCGATCTTGGTGCCGGTGCCGGCCACCTTCACCGAGTTCCACGGGTTGCTGCTGTTCCAGTACTTGTTCGGCCCGCTGTCGGTGAAGAGCGGGTTCGCCTCGAGCGCCGGGACCGTGACCGGAACACCGTTGCGGTGGAAGGTCTGGGCCGGCTTGGCGTACCGGCTGAAGGTCGCGTCGTAGCCGTTGCGGCGGTTGCTGATGGTGCCCACGCCGTCGACCTTGATGTGACCCGGACGGACGTCCACCGGGAGGTTCAGACCGTAGCCCGGGTGCTGCGAGGTGTTGTTGTCGCCGTACGCGTAGTTCACGTACCAGACCAGCATGCCCTGGTGGTTGGAGAAGCGCTCCACCCAGTTCGGGCGGGTGTTGGCGAACCCGAAGTTGTACCCACCGGTCCGCAGCGTGTCGTCGTACCCGACGTAGGTACGGTTCTCCGCGATGTAGAAGCGGGGATAGGTGTCGGTCACCGAGCCGGTCATCCGGGTGAAGCCCTTGGCGGTCCACGCCGCGTCCAGCGTCTCCGCGTCGTCGGTCCAGGCGGCGGAGCCGTTCTTGACCAGCGACACGTTGTCCAGGAACGCGCCGGCGAGGTGCACGCCGCCGTCGGTCTGGTAGCGGTAGCGGAACTGCACGGTCTGCCCGGCGTACGCGGACAGGTCGTAGCTCAGGTCGACCCAGTTGCCGCTGGTGGAGCCGTCGACGCCGGTCTCACCGGAGTCGATCGACGAGTTGCTCAGCGGGGCCCAGGTGGCGCCACCGTTGGTGGACACCTCGGCGTAGAGGTAGTCGTAGTCCTCTTCGATGTCGTACCAGGCCTTCGCGGTGATCGACGCGGACGTCGCACCGGTCAGGTCCAGCTGACGGGTCAGCGTGGTGTTCAGGTCGTCCGCGCTGCCGCCCCACCACTCGTACGAGCCCCCGAACGGGGTGTTGTACGAGGTGGTCTGGGTCTGCGAGGGCAGGTTGACCACGACCGCCTGGGCCTTCGGCCCGTCGCTGTCGCCGGCCGGCCCGAGCGTCACCTGGGTGCTGCCCTTGCCGTACTCCACCGTCGAGTAGTTCAACCAGCCGAGGAAGAGCTTCGAGTACGGGTCCATGTAACCCGGGGTGGAACCGATGTCGTCCTTGCCGTGGCTGAGCCACGACCCGGACGCCATCAGGCTCCAGAAACCGACGCCGTTGTCGCCGCCGGCGGTGTCGTAGTAGTCCGGCAGACCGAGGTCGTGGCCGTACTCGTGGGCGAACACGCCCAGACCGCCGTTCTCCGGCTCCGTGGTGTAGTCCCGGATCCACATGCCGGTGTCGCCGATCTGCACGCCACCGGAGAGGTTGCCCGCCGGACCCGCGGAACCCGCGAGGTTCGGGAAGGCGGCCCACCGGTGCGACCAGATGGCGTCCTCGCCCTCGGCGCCGCCGCCGGCCTCCTCGCCCTCACCGGCGTGCACCGCCTGGAAGTGGTCGATGTAGCCGTCGGCCTCGTTGAAGTCGCCGTCGCCGTCGAAGTCGTACCGGTCCCAGATGTCGAACTGGGCCAGGTACTGCTTGATCTGGGCCGGGGTCTTGCCCGCCGCGATCTGGGCGTCGTACCAGGAGGTGGCGCTGTCCTTGACGAAGTTCCAGTACCCGTCGGCCTCGGAGATGGCGTTGCTGCCGTACCGGGCCTCGTTGTAGGGCACCTTCACCCAGTCGCTCACGTCACCGTTGACGGTGTAGCGCCCGCCGGACTGCTGGAAGTAGAAGTCCCGCATCGACTCGCCAGGACCGAACATCATGTCCTGGAAGTGGGCCCGGTTGAAGTCGGACCGCCACAGCGTGCTGTTGTCGTCGGTGGCGCCGCCGTCCCAGTTGCGGTCCGGCTGGGGGATCTGGTTATGGAGCGGGCCGGCAGCGCCACCGGTCCGGGGATCCGTCTTGTCGCCGAACTCGACCAGCATCGTGAAGATCGGGTCCGTCTTCGGCGCCTGCTGGTACTCGACGAACAGGTCGTCCTTGACCTGGATGACCTTCGAGCCGTTGCGCGTCTGAAGCTTGGCCTTACCGGAGAGCAGGTCGGCGATGGCCTGCTTCTTGAGCTCCCGCTGCTGATCCGCCTTCGGATCCGGGAGGTTGTCCTTGCCGTGCTTCGCCTTGTCGGCGCCGGGGGCGGGCTCCGCCGCCGGGGCGGCGGACGCCGGCGCCGTGACCACACCGGCCGCCAGCAGCGCGGCTGCGGCCGAAGCCAGACCGGCTGTGACTCGTCTCCTCAAAGGTCCTCCTCCTTTGTGGATCTGTTACATGACGGGGACAACCATGGCCGTCTCTGTCATGTCATGCGTCACTCACCATGACAGAGGTTCACACAATTGTCACGGGGCAATTACCGCGAGAAGCCCCCATCATCACGGGGCAAAACGCCACCAAAGCACCCGCCGATCGGCCGCCGATTCACGTTACGGTTTGGCCACGATCACTTACAGTGACGGCGATTATGGAGTCCCCAACATGGAGCGCTGGCGTTCACGAAAATGTCACACCGCGCGGCCGGAGGCGCAGGAGGGCGTAAGAGAGCGGGGCCCGTCCGGAGCAGTGTGCTCCGGGCGGGCCCCGCCGTGTGTCCCCTCAGACGAATCGGGACGATCAGTTAGCCGGGGTCACGTGGACCGTGGCGTACGAGTTGTCCTTCGCCGTCTGCTTGATGGTGATGGTGACGCCGTAGGCGGCACCCTGGTCACCCGGGTTGCCCGAGCCCAGCACGGTGAACCCGAGGTTCGTGCCGTACAGGCCGGTGGCCGGGCTGCCGTCCGGGTTGGTGACCCGGGTGGTGTAGGCCGCGTTGCCCTTCGACGGGATCACCACGGAGGCGTCGTTGTCCCGGGCGAAGAGCGAGCTACCCCGCACCTCGATGCCCGGGTACCAGCCCTTGGCGTCGGTGAAGCCCGGCACCGCCGGCTGGGCACCGAAGGTGGTGCAGTACTCGCTGTACGGCTCGTTCGCCGCCTCCAGGCACTCCTTGAAGCCGTACGTGGGCTTCAGCGAGAAGGCCGCGTTGGCGGACTGCGGACGGCTGGGCAGGTTGTCCAGCGTCGACGGGTCCTTGACGGCCGCCGCACCCTGGCGGCGGTACGGGTCGAAGTGCGAGTCGACGATCAGCAGGCCACCCTTGGCGCCGTAGCTGGGCAGCGCGGTCATCTGCGCGGTGACGTGGTTGACGTCGCCCAGCGCGGTGTCCCGGTACCAGACCAGCATGCCCGGCGCGTTGTAGGAGAGCTTGTCGACCTTCCAGGCGTCGCGCGAGTACACCGTGTCGTACGCGTACTTCAGGCCGTTGTCGAAGCCGTCGAAGTTGCGCCACTCGGCCAGGTAGTAGTGCGCCTGGTTGGTGGTGCCGCCGTCGATCCGCCAGCCCGGGCCGGTGGTGTCGACGAAGGTGCCGCCGGTCTGGGTCCAGCCGTTGGCTCCGCCCTCGACGTTGTCGCTCCAGGTGGTGGCGCCACCGCCGGTCACCGAGAAGTCGTCGGCGAACCAGCCGCGCTCCAGGAACGCCTCGTCGGTCGCCTGGCGCAGCCGCAGCTGCACCGTCTTCCCGGCGTACGCCGACAGGTCGACGTAGTCGTGACGCCAGCCGTGGGAGTCACCCGTCAGGCCGTACTTCTTGTTGCCGAAGTCCACCATCCGGCCGTTCGGGTCGGCGTAGCCGTCGTTGGTGCTGACCAGCTTGCCGGTCGAGTCGTAGACCTTCTGCTCGGCCCAGGTCGTCCCACCGTCGGTGGAGACCTCGACGAAGCCGTAGTCCCAGTCCTCCTCGATGACGTAGTTGTTCCACATCCAGAACTTCGCGTCGGCCGCCGCCGGCACCGCCACCGAGCGGGTCAGCTTGACGTCGGCCCAGTCCTGGTCGGCGCCGGTGTACCACATGTTCGCGCCGCTGTGCGGCGTGGCCAGCGTGATCACCTTGTTCGGCAGGTTGATCTTGATGCCGTCCTTGGTGCCGACCGGGGTCCGCGAGGTCTGGCCCAGCTGCACGTCACGCGGTGTGGCACCCGGGTTGACGTTCAGCGGGTCCGCCCAGCCGAGCACCCACTTGTCCCACAGGCCCATGTGCGTCGGCAGCGCCTGGAAGATCTCACCCGAGTGCGACCCGGAGGCCATCAGGTCCCAGAAGTCGACGTCCGAGTCGGCGTTGCCGGAGGTGTCGTAGAGGTCCGGCAGGCCCAGGTCGTGACCGAACTCGTGGGCGAAGACACCGACACCGGCGTCCTCGGGCTGCACGATGTAGTTCGAGACCTGCAGGTCGGTGCCCGGGATCCGGTAGCCGCCCGGAACCGACGAGGAGTGCGCCCAGACCGCGTACACGCCCTCGGCGCCGCCGCCGCGGGACTTGCCCTGGCCGGCGTGCACCAGTACCAGGTGGTCGATCACGCCGTCCGGCTCGAAGACGTTGCCGTCACCGTCACGGTCGCCCTGGTCCTCGATGTCGTAGTCGGCCCACGGGAAGTCCGGGTCCATCTTCGCGAGCGTGGCGACCGCGTCGGTGGCGAGCCGGCCCGCGCCCTGCGGGTTGTCCGGGTGGCCGTTCATCGACTGCTGACGCCCGGCGACCCAGTTGCCGTTCTCGTCCTGGAAGCAGCGCGAGGCCGCGTACCAGCCCTCGGAGTGCGGCACGGTGATCCACGGGCTGGCCTGCCCGTCCACCGTGTACGCGCCCTTGGACATCTCCAGGTACATGTTGTGCATGGTGCGGCCGGCGAGGTCGACGCCCGGCTTGCCGTCCGGCCCGGTCAGGTCCTTGCGGACCCGCTCGGTGATGCCCTCCTTGGTGTAGAGCATCTTGTTGAAGTGCTCCGGGGAGAAGTCCGGGACCCACATCGAGTTGTTGTCCTCGTGCGGGAGGGCGGCCGGGTCGGGGATGTTGTTGTGCTTCGGTCCGTTCTGCACGGTGCCGAGGACACAGCTCCGGTCCTCGAAGACCGACTTGGGGACCATGACGTCGGTGAAGTCGTCGTTCGCCTGGTCGTTGAACTCCACCAGCAGGGTCAACAGCTTGGCGGTCTGGGTGCCCTTGGCCTGCTTGATCTGCCGCGGATTCTTACCCGTCTTGATCGCCTCGGCCTCGGTCTTCGCCAGCTGCTTCGCCGTGACGGGGTTACCGCGAGCGAACTTGCGGTCGTACGTCCGCGCCTCCTCGACCGCCGGGGCGTGGATGCCACCCTTGCCCTTGACCTCGCGGCCGTCGCTGTCCGGCTGGACAGCCGGCTCGGAGTAGTTGATGTAGAACTCGTCGGCCCCGATCGTGGCCCGGGCGGGACCGGACGTCTGGGCGGCCGCGCTGCCGGTCACGGTCAGTGACGTGGCAGCGAGGGCGATGGCGGGCAGCGCGACGAGTAGGCGTCGGCGCGACCCGGATTGCGGAAATGTGTTCATGCCGCTCCGTTTCTCGGGCATGGGGAGGGAGGTGCCGGTCGGCGCGCTTCATCGATGCGATGTCCATCGAACCGACCTGACCTGCGTGAAACTAAATGAGAAAGAGAATGAACGACAGGGGTCAGTCGTCTGCTGTGGCCGTTCAGCTTTCCGACCTCATCCGACCGACCGATGTGACGCCGGTCGGCACCGTCGGCGCGTACTCGTCAGAAACGACGGTGGGTGACGGTCCGCGCGGACCGTCACCCACCGATCGAAGTACGTTTCTGATCAGTCCTCGTCGGACTTGCCGCCACCCATCCCGGAGGAGATCAACTCCATCACCGAGGAGTCCTGGAGCGTGGTGACGTCACCCAGCGAGCGGTGCTCCGCCACGTCCCGCAGCAGCCGGCGCATGATCTTGCCGGAGCGGGTCTTCGGCAGCTCCGGCACCAGCATGATCTGCCGGGGCTTGGCGATCGGGCCGAGCGTCTTCGCCACGTGGTTGCGCAGCTCGGTGATCAGCTTCTCGCCCGCCTCGCCCGCCGTGTCCGCGGTGCCGCGCGGGATGGCGAACGCGACGATCGCCTGGCCGGTGGTCGGGTCGGTGGCGCCGACGACCGCCGCCTCGGCCACCGACGGGTGCGACACCAGCGCCGACTCCACCTCGGTGGTGGAGATGTTGTGCCCGGACACCAGCATCACGTCGTCGACCCGGCCGAGCAGCCAGATGTGCCCGTCGTCGTCCTTCTTCGCCCCGTCACCGGCGAAGTACATCCCCTCGAACCGCGACCAGTACGTCTCGATGAAGCGGTTGTCGTCGCCCCAGATGGTGCGCAGCATCGACGGCCACGGCTCGCGCAGCACCAGGTAGCCACCGCCGCCGTTCGGCACCGACCTGCCCTGGTCGTCGACCACGTCGGCGCTGATGCCCGGCAGCGGGGTCATCGCGGAGCCCGGCTTGGCCTCGGTGACGCCGGGGAGCGGCGAGATCATGATCGCGCCGGTCTCGGTCTGCCACCAGGTGTCCACGATGGGCAGCTCACCCCGGCCGACGTGCTGCCTGTACCACATCCAGGCCTCGGGGTTGATCGGCTCACCGACGCTGCCGAGCAGGCGCAGCGAGGACAGATCGAAGCCGGCCGGGATGTCCTCGCCCCACTTCATCATGGTGCGGATCAGCGTCGGCGCGGTGTAGAGGATGGTGACGCCGTACTTGTCGACGATCTCCCAGAACCGGCCCTTGTGCGGGGTGTCCGGGGTGCCCTCGTACATCACCTGCGTGGCGCCGTTGGCCAGCGGACCGTACACGATGTAGGAGTGCCCGGTGACCCAGCCGATGTCGGCGGTGCACCAGTAGACGTCCGTCTCCGGCTTCAGGTCGAACACGGCGTGCGCCGTCCAGGCCGTCTGGGTCAGGTAGCCGCCGGTGGTGTGCAGGATGCCCTTCGGCCGGGCCGTGGTGCCGCTGGTGTAGAGGATGAAGAGCGGGTGCTCGGCGTCGAACGCCTGCGCGGTGTGCTCGGCCGAGGCGGTCTCCACCGTCTCGTGCCACCAGTGGTCCTTCGCCGACCAGGCGACGTCCTCGCCGGTGCGGCGGACCACCAGCACGTGCTCGATCGACGGGCAGTTCGCCACCGCCTCGTCCACAATCGGCTTCAGCGCCGACGGCTTGCCCCGCCGGTAGCCGCCGTCAGCGGTGATCACCACCTTGGCGCTGGCGTCCTGGATCCGGTTGGTCAGCGCGTCGGCCGAGAAGCCGCCGAAGACCACGCTGTGCGTGGCGCCGATCCGGGCGCAGGCCAGCATCGCCACCGCGGCCTCCGGGACCATCGGCATGTAGATCGCCACCCGGTCGCCGGCGGTCACGCCCAGCTCGGTCAGCGCGTTCGCCGCCTGGCAGGTCAGCCTGTGCAGATCCGCGTAGGTCAGGGTGCGGGTGTCACCCGGCTCGCCCTCCCAGTGGATCGCCACCTTGTCGCCGCGACCGGCCTCCACGTGCCGGTCCAGGCAGTTGTACGCCACGTTGAGCCGGCCGCCGACGAACCACTTCGCGAACGGCGGGTTCGACCAGTCGAGCACCTGGTCCCACTGCTTCGTCCAGGCCAGCCGCCCGGCCTGGCGCTCCCAGAAGGCCAGCCGGTCCTCGGCGGCCTCCGCGTACGCGTCGGCGGTGACGTTGGCCTCCGCAGCGAGTGCGGCCGGCGGCGGGAACTGGCGCGTCTCGTTCAGCAGGTTGGCCAATGCCTCGCTCATGCGGTGACTCCTTCTACGGGTGACCTGCGTCGCCTACCCGGCTGAGGGTAATCGCGGGGCGGTGCGCACGCGACAGCCCGGCGGCCGCTCGCGCGCCCAGCGGCCCCCACCGCGCGCCCGACGGCCCGCCCGCCCCGCGCCCGGGCCGGTTGCCGCCGCCCCGGTTTGCGGCGGGTCGGGGTGTCCGGACGACTCGTCACCCCGACATGCCGCAAACCGGGGTCGATCAGCGAGGCCGGATGCGACCGGCGCGGGTGGCCCGGGTCGCCCTGTCGGCGGGTGGCGGCCGGCCGGACCGGGCGGGTCGCTAGCGTGACAGCGTGACCACCGATCCGCTCGCCCCGCTGCTCGCGCTCGCCGACATCGCACCCGCCGTCGAGCGGGCCCGCGAGCGGGTCGACGAGGCGATGCGGCACCGCGCGCTGCGCCGGCACGGCGGCCAGGTCGCGGCCGAGGTCAGCCTCCGGTCCGCGGTGGCCAGCGCGGCCCTGGAGGGGTACGCCCACGAGCGCGAAAGCGTTCGCGCCGGCACCGTCACCGAGCCGGTGCTCCAGGGCGCGCTACGGGTGGCCGGGGCGCTGCCCGGGCTGACCGAGCTCTGGCCGAAGGCGCCCCGGCAGGCGCTGGCCAAGCTGCACGTGCTCGCCGCCCGCAACGTGGTGAGCGAGGACGAACTGGGCCGCCCGGTGGCCGACCCGGTGGTGGGCGCGCGGCTGGACGGCCTCGCCGGGCTGATCGCCGGCGGCACCAAGGTCCCGCCGCTGGTGCTGGCCGCCGTCGTGCACGGCGAACTGCTGAACCTGCGCCCGTTCGCCGGCCCGTCCGGCGTGGTGGCCCGCGCGGCCGCCCGGCTGGTGCTGATGTCCAGCGGCTTCGACCCGCGCGGGCTGGTCGCCGTCGACGTCGGTCACCGGGAGCGGGAGCCGGAGTACGTCGGCTCGGCCGGCGCGTTCGCCACCGGCACCCCCGACGGGCTGCGCTCCTGGCTGCGGCACTACATGTCGGCCGTCGAGGTCGGTGCCGAGCAGCTCCCCGTCATCGGCGACGAGGTCCTCGCCGCCTCCTGACCTCGCTGCCTCCTGGCGTCGAGGCCTTCTGGCTTCGTCGCCTTCTGGCTTTGTCAGCCGGAGGGGGTCTGGTCAGGCGGCCGGGGTGACCTTGGCGCGGCGGTGTCGGCCGTACCAGGCGATGCCGATGGCCACCCCCACGCCGACACCGAGCGCCGCCGCGGCCACCGGCACGGCCGGGCGCTCCCGCAGCCGGCGGCCCAGCGGGATCGGGTGCCGGAACTCCAGCACCGGCCAGCCGTTCTCCACCGCGAGCTTGCGCAGCGCCCGGTCCGGGTTGACCACGCTGGGGTGCCCGACGCACTCCAGCAGCGGCCGGTCGCTGTACGAGTCGGAGTAGGCGTACGAGTCGGCCAGGTCGTACCCGCGGGCGGTCGCCAGCTCGCCGACCGCGTCGACCTTGCTCGGGCCGGCGGCGTAGAACTCCACCTCGCCGCTGTAGCGCCCGCCCTCGACCGTCATCCGGGTGGCGATCACGTCGGTCACGCCCAGCAGCGCCCCGATCGGGCGGACCATCTCCTCGCCGGAGGCGGAGACCAGCACGACGTCCCGGCCGGCGGCCTGGTGCTCCTCGATGAGGGCGGCGGCCTCGGCGTACACGTAGGGGTTGATCAGTTCGTGCAGTGTCTCCGCGACGATCTGGCGGACCTGTTCCACCTGCCAGCCCTTGCAGAGAGTGGCGAGATAGTCCCGGGTTCGGGCCATGGTCTGCTCGTCGGTGCCGCCCAGCCGGAACATCAGCTGCGCGTACGCCGACTTGACCACGTCACGCCGAGTGATCAGCCCGTCCCGGTAGAACGGCCGACCGAACGCCAGGGCGCTCGACTTGGCGATGACGGTCTTGTCCAGATCGAAGAAAGCGGCACTTCGGCCCACGGCGCGAAAGTCTAGCCCGATGGTCTAAGGTCGGCGGGTGCCCGGGGTCACCAGCCCCTCCGACCTGCGGGTAAGCCGTTGCAACCCCTGCTTTACGTGACGGCGATCACACGCTGTGGTCACATTTTCGCACTGAGTGGGGTCGACACCACTCGACGTGAACACTCTGCTCGGGCATGCTTGTCCTCACGACGAGTATTCATATCTCGGACAACACAACTCGCAGGCCCTCGGCGGTTGCACCCCCCGTGACCGCTGAGTGGGTTCGGCTCAACCCCCCCGGAGCCGAACCTCCCGACGACCCCCGTCTCCCCCCGACGGGGGTCGTCCCTTTCCGGGGTCAGCGCTGCGGCCCAGGTCACAGGTCGTCTCCGTCCCCGTCGAAAGGGCTCTCCGAGGGCATTTCTCCGGCCAGAGGCAGCAGAGAGGCAGCAGAGCTGTCGAGAGCTGCCAGGACGCGGGCGGCGTAGTCGTCCGGGGTGTGCGTATAACGATTGAGCGTCGTGGACGCCTGCTCGTGGCCCATGACCCGCTGCACCAGGTTGATCGGGACGCCGTCAGTGACCAGCCAAGTGGCGTAGGCGTGCCGCAGGTCGTGGAACCGCATCCCGCCGACAGCCTTGGCGGCCACGCAGGCGACAGCCTCCCGCTCTGTGGTGAACTCCGCCGACCACTCGACGCCCTCCCGATCCGGCCAGACCGTCCGGTGCCGATGCGGTCCGGCGTCGACGACCTGGGCCGAGCAGCGCCGCGCGAACCAGCGAGGGCAGCCAGATCCGACGCCCGGAGTTCGACCGCCGCAGTGGCCGTCCCACCCGGTCGCTCGGTGCTGCCCACTTCGTCGCCACCAACCTGGCAGAGCTGTACAAGGAGCTGAAGAACCGCCGGTTCTCGACGGTCATCAAGTGCGTCTATGACCCGAAGGACCGGCGGAAGATCCTGTCGACCGAGCGGCTGACACCGCTGTACCGCCCCGACGGTGCCTGATGCGGGTAGCGACCGCGACTGACCCGGGTCACTCGCTACGGCCCAACGAGGACTGGGTTGCCGCCGCGCAGGGGCTGATCGTCGTCCTGGACGGTGCGACCGCTCGCACGGATACCGGCTGTGCGCACGGGGTGGCTTGGTACGCGGCGAAGCTGGGATCCACCATCACCGGCCTGGCCGTCGAGAATGACCGCAAACTGGGTGACGTGCTGACCGATGCCATCGGGATCACGGCGAGGATGCATCCAGAGTGCGACCTGCGCCATCCCGCTACCCCGTCGGCGACCACCGCGCTGATCCGGCTGACCGAGGACGCGTTGCAGTACCTCGTGCTCGGCGATACGACGGTGGTGGTCGACACCACCGATGGGATCGAGGTCTTCAACGACGACCGGGTCGACACGACGGCCCAGGCCGAGCGAGCCGAGGCCAACCGGTACCCGTTCGGCTCCGCTCAGAAGCAGGCGGCCCTGCTGCGGATGAAGCACGCCGAGTTGGCGTTGCGGAACCAGCCAGGAGGCTTCTGGGTAGCTGCGGCCGACCCGACCGTCGTCACCCACGCGATCACCGGACAGATCCCGCTTACGGCTGTCCGACGGCTGGCCGTGCTGACCGATGGCGCCGCACGCCTGGTCACGATGTTCGACCTGCTCGACTGGCGAGGGGTGCTCGACGTCCTGGACGAGCACGGCCCCACCGAGCTGATCCGACGGGTCCGAGCGATCGAGGCAGCCGACCCGAACGGCACCAAGTGGCCCCGCAACAAAGGCAGCGACGACGCCACGGCGGTCTACGCCAACTGAGGCGGCCGGCGCCAGCGATGCGGGTCTCAGCACCTGCGTGACAGATCAGTATCGGAACGTGGGTGACACGACCGGCTAGACGGTCTTCGTGTCGGTGCTATTGGACGGGGAGTACGGCGTCCATGACTGATCGACGAACTGCACAGGCCTCCCGATCGGCGGATGGGTCTCCCGGATTTCCTTATCCTCGGCGACAAGAGGACTCGGCGAAGTAAGGGCGAGGTGGTACTCCGCCCAGTAGACCGCGCTGGCTACGACGTAGTCCTCGATCGAGTTCGGCTTCAACAGGTAGACATTCGTGTTGCGGGTCGGTCCGATCCTCGCCTGGATGGCGGCCTGTTCGTCGTCCGTGGGGTGTCGCAGATGGATCGGCCCTACACCGGACCAGCAAGAAATCCGCTCGATGTTCATGAAGCAGATGTCGAGCATCCGGAACTCGCTGTCGCCGTAACTATCCTCGATATCCGCAGAGGAAGGGAATCCACGGAACAACGCGTACCCGTGGCCGCCGTACCGATAGCCGATGAGGCTGAAGGACCTGGGATCGGTGAATCCCAGCTTGCCGCGTACAAGGGTCAACGGAAGACCGTCCTTCTGCCCGAGCTCACTCCACCCTATCTGACGTGTCACGCAGGTCCCGAGACCGGACAGCCGGCCGCCGGCGATGTTGACGCTCCTATTTTCCGCAAGTCCTGGGCCGGTGTCAGACGGGATAGTCGGTCCGATGAGCGTAGGTGAGCTGGCTCGGATCGATGCCCCACGCTGTGAGCACCTGGTTGAGCTTCATCTCGTCGTGAGCGTGCGCGGTCCGCACGTCGGCCATGCCGTCACCTGGCCCCACGCACCAGCCGTTGTCGATGTAGCTGGCTTCGAACTCACGGTGGAAGAGGTTGAATCGCTGGTCGGTGGTGGCAGCGGCAGGGGTCTGTAGGGGGTAGATCGCGATCCAGGCGCGGCGGTCGGACCGGGAGGCGGGAACCTCTGCCACGAGTAGTTGCCCGCGCCGGAGCGCGGTGCGCAGTGCCATGGGCCAACTGTCGGTCACGGCGATGATTGAAGCATCGCTGGCTCGCTGACGAGGTGGGTGAAGGCTTCGCGAGCAATTGCTGTTGGCGTCGCGATCGCCGCCGCGGTGCAAGCGATGCCGGTCGGTGCGACCGGAGCTGGCGGGGATGGGTGCTGCTCCGCAGAGTCGCGCGAAGGCGGCTTCGGAGTGCAGCCGGTGGGGGTTGTCGCCGGCGGTGACGAGGAGTTGTCCGGCGGTGTCGACGCCGACGCCGGGCAGCGCGACCAGGCCCGGAGCCACGGCGGTGACGAGAGCGGTCAGGTGACTGTCGAGGTCGTTGATCTCGGCTTGAAGAGCGAGCCAGCGGCGGGCGAGGCTGCGCAGGGCCACCTTCGTGGCGGCTGCCGGATCGGTCGCCGCGCCTGGTCTGAATGCGGCGCAGGCCCGGATGCGGTGTTTGCCGGCCAAGCCGCGGAGGATCTGTCGGACTGCATCGGGCGCGGAGACGACGAGCGCCTCGCTTTGGCCGCCGGCTTGGATGCGGGCCTTCATCGCGCCACGGCGGGCGACGCGCAGAGCCCGGATCATCTCGACTTGGGCGTGGCGAGCCTTGGGAGTGCCGCTGGCGCGACCGGACAACACCGCGGGCTGCCGACTCAGCGTCGATGGCGTCGGTCTTGCCGACGCGGCGGCGGGTGGAGCGATCCGGGCGATCAACCTCCACGACGATCAGGCCGTAGTCAGTCAGGAATCGAAGCAACCCGGCGCCGTAACTGCCGGCGCCTTCCACTCCGACCTTGACGACCCTGCCGAAGGACTCAGCCCAGGTCGCCAGCTGCGCATAGCCGCGCATCGTCGTCGGAGCTTCTGCTGCCCAGCACCCTGCCAGCTTGGTCCAACACCGCCGCGACGTGCACGTCCTTGTGGGTGTCCACTCCGACAGTCACGTCCTGGTCCTCGCTCATCCTGTCTCCCACCTGCTGCATGAACGGCATGACTCGGCCGCTGAGCACGAGGAGAACGCTGGACAGAACGGGGATGAGGGACGAACCCAAGCTCCTAATCAGGTCACCACGCCGGCCCGTGCGCGCCGAGATAGGCGCCCCCCGCCGACCGGGTCGACGGGTCCACATGAGGCCACGGAGCCAGTTCAAAGTCGGGTCAGGCCCGGCCGGCGGGGACGCCGTCACCAGAATCCCCGTGCTCCTATTGATAGTGGCATCACAGGCGGCGTCACAGCCGGTGGAGTTGGCAAAGCTCCGCATCGAATCGATCAAGTATGGCCTCGGGGCAGTGGCTGCCGGTGGTGCGGCTGCGGCATTGTTGCTGGCGATACGTCGGCAGCGACATACCGAACAAGACGCAATTGAGAGGCATATAACGAGCTTTACAACGCGGCGGCCGAACAGCTTGGCCATGCCGAGGCAGCGGTACGTTTGGCGGGCCTTTATGCACTGGAGCGAGTCGCCCAAAACAATCCCGACTAACGTCAGACCGTTGTTGATGTCATCTGCGCCTACCTGCGTATGCCCTATTCTCCACCCGCCGCGGTTAGCTCTGAATCGCAAGTCTCTTCGCTTAATGAACATGCGCCTTCGGACGAAAGTGCGGAAAGAAGCTGTTATCAAGAGTGTGAGGTGCGACGCACTGCCCAGCGCATACTATGTCGCCATCTCGTCGTCTCGGATAAGGGGGACGACGGCGGGGTCGCCCTAAGTGAGACGCAAATCGCAACCATAAGACCGACGGCGTTTCACGCCTTCTGGCCAGGCATTGGCATTGATCTGACCAGCGCAACGCGCAACTACTGGGATCTGAGCCGGGCCCATCTCCGCTATGGGCGGTTTGGGGGCGCAAGATTCATTGGATATACAAATTTCAGTAAGACTACCTTCACTCGTTACGTCGAATTCAGCAATGCTCGCTTCTCCTTGCGCGCCGAATTTCAAGGAGCAACCATCGCCGGTAGCGCCTGGTTCGGCGGGGCTACCTTCGAGGGTGAGGCGAACTTCGCCCAAGCGAGCTTCGGCGATCACATCTGGTTTAGCCATGCCACCTTCAACGACAGGGCCAACTTCAGGAGTGCCAAATTCGCTGGAGACCCGTGGTTCGGTGGACCCGACGCAATCTTTTCAAACGCCGAATTCGACGGGGCAACCTTTATTGGAGCTGCAATCTTCGACCAAGCGGAATTCGCCAGTGGGGCCGAGTTCAGAGGAGCACGGGCGGCCTCACAAGCGGAGAGATCAGATGTGTGGCCGGAGGGGTGGAGGACTGTTCCTTCAAGTGAATCGGCTTGGCTGCTGGTGACCCGAGCGGATCCCGATCGAGAACCCGTCGCCGAACCCAAGGCAACGCGCTGAGCTCTGCTCTGTGTGCTGCAAACCCCTTCCGGCTGAGTGACAACCTGAGTGACGATGGGTACACACAGAGTTGGACGTGCAGGGACGGCACTGGACTTTTCCGCAGCTCACGCTGAGTCGAGTGCCTGGCCAGTGAGCCATGATCGTTCTTTCGGGACGAAGGAGTCGGCTCCACCAGCGAGTTGGCGGCGGAGCTCGACATCCATAGGAGCATCGGGATGGCGGCAGGTGAGGGCGACGCGGGGCTGCTGCCGACTCACTCCAGACCCTGTTCGGGCGCGAGAATGCGGTCCGCCAAATCCGCTGCATCAACTGTGCCATCGGGGTCAACGCTGATCGGAGTAGCTCGACCATCACTATGGATAAGCCAAGCAAGTACCGCCTCAGTTAGCGGCGTGCTGCCGTCGTACCCAGTGTTCCAGTGGGCACGCCATCCACCCCCAGGTATGACGCCCACAACACGCTCTCCACGTTCCAAATGGGAGAAATCCGGCCAGTCGGTGACGGGTCGCAGCGCGCCACGTTGAGGATCCACGACAAGCGCCAGCCCAGTAGCCGGATCCCACGCCTCCACTGGTCGCATGCGTCCGCTCTCGGTCTCCGTCCCGGTAAAGATCGCCGTCCAACCAGTCGCACTGAAATACCGCATTGATCAATTCTCGCACTACTGGTCCCTCCGCAGCCCTCCGCCAGCAGCCGGGCGAGGCTGACGACCTGCGTACCGGACCGTCAGAAGCCACCTTGCCGGCGGCGGTGGATGTAGCCGCCGTCAGCGAGAAGTCAGCGAAAGCATGACAGCGACCCACAACCGCTGGCACAGGAGCACACTGTCCCTGACTCCAACGCCAGTCGTTGCCATCGATCGGCCTGCGGCGACTACATCGAGCCGCCTTTGCAAGGCAGTGTCCGGCGACGCGGCGACGGTGGCTGCCGACCGCAGCCCAGGCAGCGAGGCAGCAAGGAGGCAGCACGAGCCTTGAGGCGGGTCGGTCCGGAACATCAACCGACGATGTCCGGCACCTGCTCGTCGACGTGGGTCACTACCAACCGGCAGCAGGCGACAGCCTGAGACCGCATCCCCCCGACGGGGGTCGTCCCTATTCGGGGTAAGCGTTCCGGACCAGCTCACAGACCCTCCTCGCTCTCGTCCAACGCGCTCTCAGAGGGTGTTGCCCGGTCCGGTGTCAGTAGATCGTCAGCAGGCAGCGTGAAGGCATCCAAGGCGCGCCCCCGCGGCTGCGGAGACGATCGCCCGATGCCGGGGCGGTACGGCGGGGAGCAGCTTGCCGAAGAAGTCCTCTCACCTGATCGTCACCGGCTTGACGTCCCGCGACCGGCCGGCTGCCGGCCTATCGGGTCTCAGGACCTGCGTGACGGAACAGTCTCAAGAGATGGGTGACGCTTCCGGCTAGCCGGGTGGTGACGGCGGCTCGGACGGGCGTCTGCGGGCGCGGGCTGCGTCGGATATGGCGATCCCGGTCAGGACGAGGGTGGCAGCGGCGGCGACCACGAGTGGCGGCAGGGGGAGCATCGCCGGTGTCAGGGCGGCCAGCGCAAGGACGCCGATCGGTCGGGACCGGGACACGCGGCCGAATACCGCGTGCTCGAAGCGGGCGCGCCCGGCCAGGTACAGCGCGGGTCCGCCGAGGATGACGGCGATCCAGGCCGGTGGGGTGTGCCCGAGTGGATGGGCGATGACGAGTTCGGCGCCGACGGCTGCAGCGACCACGCCGACCACCATGGCCAGGTGGGCGTATGACGCCGATCGGGCGAGGCGGACCGGGTCGGCAGAGACGGCAATCGCTTCCGCCAGGACTTGCCCAGCGCGGTATATGTAGATCCGCCACAGCAGCACGGTGGTCGCGATCGACACTGCGAACGCGGCGACCACGTCCGGCGCGAAGCCGCTGCTGCTCAGCGCCAGTCCGGTAACCAGGATCAGCTCGCCGAGCGCGATGATGAAGAACTGCCGGTAGCGCTCGGACAGGTGCTCGCCCGAGATCACAAGGTCTTGGCTGGACGTTCGGCCCGCCCCCGGGGTGGGGAAGCCGATTGTGCCTGCCGTGTGGTCAAGGAGCACCGCGAGTGCCCACAACGCGCCACGCGCCGTGCCGTGCATGAGCGCCCCCGCGATCCACGGCAGCGCCGACAGGCCGTACCAGAACAGCCCGCGCATGCCGTGGCGCTGCAGTTCGTGGCCCCGCAGAACGGTCACGAGGACGAGCCCGCGGCCGAACTGGATGGCGACGTAGGCGCCCGCGAAGATCAGGCCCGTGTCGCCGAATGCCTCGGGCACCGCGGCCGCCATCACCAGGCTGCCGACCATGGTCGCGATGACCAGCGCCTGGAATACCGGTCGTTGCGGGTCCGTCCGGTCGGTTAGCCACGCGGTGCTGGACCAGATCCACCACATGGCCCCCAACAGCACCAGCGTCCGGAAGGCACCGCTCCACCCGAGATCCTCGGCCAGGCCGCGCGAGAGCTGAACGAGCGCGAGGACAAACACCAGGTCGAAGAAGAGTTCCAGGAACGTAGCCCGCTGTGGATCCCCGGCTTTCCGCAGCAGCTCGGCGGTCCTGCTCGTCGTCATCGGCTCGCCCGTTCTGCCAGCTTTGCCCAGTCTATGGCATTCTGTCATGCGGCAGCGGCCGGCCGGAGCGTGCTGGCCCTCATGCGACCGGCCCGCCAAGCGCTACGTATCAGATGGTCGCTGTTGAGGGGTTGGTCGCGACGGCGCGAGCGCCCGCCGACAGCAACGCTGACAGTGACCGTCCCGGAACTGCTCAAGGTCAGGTACGGCGCGGGCGCCGCGAGCAAGGAGGTCAGCACCGTGTACGGGCGGTACGTCGTGCCGCGCCGGACCCGTGCGGAGATCCTCCGTGTCCTCGCGGATGTTCCCGGATTCCTGTGGCGAGGGCAGGTGACCGATCGTGCCGGACGCAAGGGCGTAGCCGTGACCTTCGACGACCGCGAGCACCACGCTCAATCCCTGTTGATCTTCGATCCGAACACGGGCGAGCTGCTCGCCCACGAGCTGCTGACGCTCGCACCCGTTCGCCTCAGCGCGTACCAGTTGGTCCTCGATACCGCCTGGACCGATCGAATCGGCTGATCCGCCGGTGCCCGGGGCCGCTCCCTTTCGATGGGGGCGGCCCTACCGGGCCACCGCTTTCCTGGTCTCCGGCGCGGGCAGGAAGCAGGCCAGTGCGCGCCCGCCGGCGTCGGTGACCACCCACGGGTGACCCACGTAGGTCTGCTGCCGGTACGACCGGCCCGGTTCCAGTACCGCGTACCGCCGCCGCTGGCCGTGGTAGTCGAGCCAGTACACGACGACCTGCCCATCGCGGTCGTTGACGAAGTCGACGAACGTCTCGGCACCACCACCGCTGGAGCGCAGCGAGCGTTCCTGCGATGCCGGCAGCGGCGGGAGCTCGTCCGATCGCGGCTGCGCCCGCGGCGTGGTCGACGGGCGGGAGCTGGTCGTCGTACCCCCGGTGGGAGTGCGCGGCCGGTCGGTGGGCGAGGCGGCGGGAGTGGGCGACCGCAGCGAGGCCCGGGTGGAGAGCGACACGGGCGCTCGGGAGAAGGTGGCGGTGGGCTGGGTCGCCGAAGGGGTGTCGTCCGCCTGATCGAGCGGGATGGTCGGCGCGGCGGCCGCCGGTCCCTCCTCCGGCCGTGGCGGCGCCGTCCAGATCGGCGACGACGCCACGGCCAGGGTGGCGAGCGCACCGACCACAGCGCAGCCCAGCAGCAGCGACCGCTTCGGGCCGCCGGGGCGGGGCGCCGGCTGGTGGGCCGCCGGCACCGACCGCTCCGGCCCGGGCGGTGGGCCGGCGCCGGGCCGCCCGTCCCGGGGTTCGATCGACGGGTACGGCGAAGGTGGCCCCGCCTCGCGCGGTGCGGGCAGCCAGCCGCCGATCCGGAGGGTGGTGTCGGGGTGGTGGGTCTCGTCGGACGGATCGGCCATGGCCCCGTTCCCGGGAAGCGCAGCCACCTTGGCCGGTGGCAGGGGAGAACCGATTATCGGCGGGCCAGGTCGTCGGCCGTCAATGGGTTGCGAGGTGGCGGACGGGACCATTTTGACCGGCGTTTTCGCGCCCTCCCGGTGCCAACGGTGAGGCGCGAACGGTCGATCGGCCATTTGTGCGCCACGCCGCGTCGATGATGTGACGGGTGCCCGCCGGACGGCGCTGTTTGCGCTTCGTCAGGCCACCGTCCATTGCACATAACAGATCGACCGGCGGTCGAGTGGGTTGTCCACAGGTCCTGCCGTTGTCCACAGGCGGCGGTGCGAGGGCGGCGGGCGGGGTGGAGCGGGGAGCAGGGTCTGGGCCAGCACCCCCGAGCCGGACCGCTGGAGGCCGCAATGCCACCCCGTACCTCACTGCCGCCGCACCGGCGGCTGCCGCTCCTGGTGACCTCGGACGGCGACCTCCTCGACGAACTGCTCCGGCTCGCCGCCGCAGGCGGTACGGAGGTCGAGCTTGCCGCCGATCCCGCCGCCGCGCGGGCCCGGTGGCTGCCCGCACCGCTGGTGCTGGTCGGCCGTGACCAGGCGCAGGCGTGCCTGCGGGCGAGGCTGCCCCGACGCCCCCGCACGGTCCTGGTCGGTCGCACCGGGGAACTCGACCCGGGATGGGAGATCGCCGAGCTGCTCGGCGCGGAGCACGTCGCCACCCTCCCGGCGGCCGAGCCCTGGCTGGTCGACCGGTTCACCGAGTGCGGCGCCGACCGCCCGTTCGGCGAGCCGGCACGGACGGTCGCGGTGCTCGGCGGCCGGGGCGGCGCGGGGGCCAGCGTGTTCGCCGGCGCCCTCGCGGTCACCGCCGCCCGGGCCCGCCTGCGCACCCTGCTGGTCGACGCCGACCCGCTCGGCGGCGGCCTCGACCTCGTCCTCGGCTGGGAGGAGCTGGACGGCCTGCGCTGGCCGGCGCTCACCGACGCCGACGGCCGGGTGGACGCGCCGGCACTGGTCCGCGCGCTGCCCAGCCGGGGTGACCTGGTGGTGCTCTCCTGGGATCGGGGAGACCTGCTGTCCCTGCCCGCCCAGGCGATGGCGGCCACGCTCGACGCCGCCCGCCGGGGCCGGGACTTCGTGGTGGTCGACGTGCCCCGCCAACTCGACGACGCGTCGGTGGTCGCCTTGCAGGCGTCCGACCAGGCGTACCTGGTCGTACCGGCCGAGCTGCGGGCGACGGCAGCGGCGGCCCGGGTGGTCGCCGCGGCGGCCCCGCACTGCGCCGCGCTCGGCGTGATCGTGCGCGGGCCGGCACCCGGCCGGCTGAAGGCGGCCGAGGTGGCGCGCGCCCTCGGCCTTCCGCTCGCCGGCACGCTGCGGCCCGAGCCGGCGCTGTGCCGGGGGCTGGAACGCGGCGAGGCACCGGCCGGGGCCGGGCGCGGCCCGCTCGCCGCGCTCTGCCGGCGGATCGTCACCGAGCTGACCGGCCTGCCCGTGCCGGGTGCGGCATGACCGGCCACCCCGACGACCTGTCGGCCCGGGTGCGGCAGCGGATGGCCGGCAGTGCCACCCCGGTCACCCCGGCCGCGATCGTCTCCGCCGTACGCGCCGAACCCACCGCCGCCGTCCTCGGTGACACCGCCGTGCTGCGGATGGCCGACCGGGTCCGCGACGACCTGGTCGGCGCCGGGCCGCTCGCTCCGCTGCTGGCCGATCCGCAGGTCACCGACGTGCTGGTCAACGGGACCAGGGTGTGGGTCGACCGGGGCGAGGGACTGCGCCAGGTGGCGGTGCCGCTCGGCTCCGTCGACGACGTACGGCGGTTGGCGCAGCGGCTCACCGCGGCCGCCGGCCGCCGGCTCGACGACGGCTCCCCGTACGCGGACGCGCGGCTGCCCGACGGCACCCGGCTGCACGCCGTGCTGCCCCCGGTGGCGACCGACGGCCCGTACCTCTCCCTGCGGACCTTCCGCCAGCGGCCGTTCACCCTCGACGAACTGGTACGTCAGGGCACCGTCCCGCGACCGGTCGCCCCGGTCCTGGCGGCCGTGGTGGCCGCCCGGCTGGCGTACCTGGTCACCGGCGGCACCGGCTCGGGCAAGACCACGCTGCTCAACACGCTGCTCGGGCTGGTGCCGTCGACCGAGCGGATCGTGCTGGTGGAGGACGCCGCCGAGCTGCACCCGGTGCATCCGCACGTGGTGGGGCTCCAGGCCCGGACGGCCAACGTCGAAGGCACCGGCGCGGTGGGCCTCAGCGAGCTGGTCCGGCAGGCGTTGCGGATGCGCCCCGACCGGCTGGTGGTCGGCGAGTGCCGGGGCGGGGAGGTGGTCGACCTGCTCGCCGCCCTCAACACCGGCCACGACGGGGGCGCCGGGACGTTGCACGCGAACACCCCGGCCGACGTGCCGGCCCGGTTGGAGGCGCTCGGCTTGCTCGGCGGGCTCCCCAGGGCCGCGTTGCACGCCCAGGTGACCGCCGCGCTCCAGGTGCTGCTCCAGGTACGACGAGGCCCGCGCGGCCGGGTGCTGGAGTCGATCTGTCTCCTGCTCCCGGAGGGGGCCGACCGCCTGGTCACCGTCGTGCCCGCCTGGATACGCGGGAGGGGGCTGGGTCTCGCCGGTCGGGCCCTCGCCACGCTGCTGCGGGACCGTGGCGTGGCCGTGCCGCCGATCCTGTGCGAGCCATGGCCCGGGTCGGCGGGGCCGGCATGAGTCTGCCGATCTGGCTGGTGGCGGCACTGCTGGTGTTCGCGGCAGCGGTGGTGGCCTGGCCGGCCCGCAGCAGCCGGCGGCGACGCCGCGCCCTGTTCGGCGTCGGCGCATCCGGGCAGCCCGTGCTCACCGCTCACGACGCCGAGCCGGTTCGCACTGCCTCCTCCGTCTTCCTGGCGTCCGAGCCCTCCACCCGGCTGTCGGCTGAAGCGCCCTCGCCTGGACCTGGCCTCTCGCCGTCTGCCGAACCAGCCTCCGCGCCCGCTGGTCCGCCATGGGCTGGCCCCGTCACACCGGCGACGACTGCGCCAGGCCCGCGCCGCATCGGCACGACGCAGGCGTCGAGCCAGCTCGCATCGGCCCCGGACCGCCGCTGCGCCGTGGCGACCGCGCCCATCGCGGGCCCGACCCCTTCTCCCATGGCCGGTGGCCGGCTCGCCAGTCCGGCGGCGGCTCTGACCAGGCCACCGTCGTTCCGCCCGCCCGGTCGGCGCGACTCCCGTCGACCGTCGGGACTGCTACGGCTCGGTGCGAGCGAGATCCGCCGACTGAACCACGCCGCCACCTCCCCGGGATCGGACGGCGTCCGCACCGCCGGACCGGCCGCCCGATGGTCGTGGCTCCTCCCGCCGCTGATCGGTCGCCCGCGCCGGACGCTTCTCCTGGTCGGACTCGTGGCAGCGGCACTGGGCGGGCTCGCCGCCGGGCCCGTCGCCGGGGTCCTCCTCGGCGGGTACGGCGTGCTCGGTGCCCGGGCCGTGCTCCGGCACCGGGCGACCCGGCACGCGGTCGGCCAGCGCCGTCGCCGGTTGGACCAGCTCTGCGGTCTCGCCGCCGACCTGCGGGCCGGCCTGCCCGTCCCGACGCCCGACGACGACGGCGACCGCCTCGGGAGCCTGACCCGGGCCGCCGTGCGGCTCGCCGACCGGACCGGTGCGCCGCTGGCCGAACTCATCGAACGGGTCGAGGCCGACGCACGGGCGATGGACCGGGGACTGGCCGCCGCCTCGGCCCAGGCCGCCGGCGCCAGGGCCACCGCCCTGCTGCTCGCCGCCCTCCCGCTCGGCGGGATCGGTCTCGGCTACGGCATCGGCGCCGACCCGGTGGCGGTGCTGCTGCACACCCCGGTCGGGGCGGCCAGCGCGGTTACCGCCATGGCGTTGCAGATCGCTGGCCTGCTCTGGGCCGAGCGGCTCGGTGGCACGCCGGACACGAGCGCCCGATGAACCGGCAGCACTGGATCGCGGCGTGTCTCGTCGTGGCGGCGCTGCTGCTGGCGGTCCGTACGCCCGGAGTCCGCCCCTCCCGACGGCTGCGCAGACTGGGTGGCCGGGCTCGATCGGCCGAAGACCGCCGTCCCCGGTGGTGGCCCGACCGGGTACGGCTGGGTGCCGGGCTGGCCGGAGTGGCGGTGGCGGTACTGCTCGGCGGGGCACCGGGTTGCCTCGCCGGGGTGGTGGCCGCGCTGGTGGCGGACCGCCTGCTCCGGCGGATCGAATCCCCCGCCGCCCGCGACCGCCGGCTGCGGGAGGCCGCGGACCTTCCCCTGGCCGCCGACCTGCTGGCCGCGGCGTTGCGCGCCGGCGCGCCGGTCGACCGCTCGGTGCTCGCGGTGGCCGACGCGCTCGGCGGACCGCTGGCCGAGCGGCTCCACCGGGTCGGCCGGACGCTGCTGCTCGGTGGGCAGTCCGACGAGGCCTGGTCGCATCTCGGCGCGGTACCGGGGGCGGACCGCCTGGTCACCGCCGCCATGCGCACCTCGCGCAGTGGGGCGGCGCTCGCCGGGGCGCTGACCCGGGTCGCCGACGACCTGCGGGCCGACCGGTCCACCGCCGCCGAGGCGGCGGCCCGCCGCGCCGGCGTGCTCATCGTGCTGCCGCTGGGGCTCTGTTTCCTACCGGCCTTCATTCTCGCCGGCCTGGTGCCGGTGATCGTCGCCGTCCTCGGCGACGTCCTCTGATCCACCATCGAGAAGGGACACGCCAGTGCGCAAACTCCTCGCCCGGCTCCGCGGGGACGCCGGGATGAACACCGCCGAGTACGCCGTCGGCACCCTCGCCGCCGTCGCCTTCGCGGGCATCCTGCTCAAGGTGCTCACCTCCGGCAACGTGCAGTCCGCCCTGACTGCGGTCATCGACCGGGCGTTGAAGTGAGCCGGCGCCGGCTGGCCGGCCGTGACCGGGGTTCGTTCACCGCCGAGCTGGCGGCCGGCCTGCCGGCGCTGCTCCTGCTCCTGCTCGCCGGTCTTACCGCGGTCGACGCGGTCACCACCAAGGCCGCCTGTCTGGATGCGGCCCGGGAGGCGGCGCTCGCCGCCTCCCGGGGCGAGAGCGGCACGGCGGCCGGGGCGCGGATCGCACCACCAGGGGCGGACGTCTCGGTGAGGGTGGACGGCGACCGGGTCACCGCGACGGTGCGGGCACCGGTCCGAGCGCTCGGCGCCCGCCTGCCCCGGATCACCGTGGCGGCCACCACGGTCGCCGCCGTCGAGCCGGGCTCCCCGGCGGCGCAACCGTGAGGCGGGCGCGGTCCGTGGTCGTCGGGCTCCGCAGAGGGCGGGCCGTGATGCCCTCGCGATCCCGGGTCGTCGGGCTTCCCGGCGCTGCCGCGACGCGGGGGCGGTCCGGGCTTCCCGGCGGCGCAGCCCTGACGCTGAGGCGACCCGGTGCGTCCGACCGGGGTGGGGCGACGGTGTGCCTGCTCGTCGTCGGCCTGGTGTTCGTCCTGGTCGGGGTCTTCGGCGCGGCGATCGGCACCGCCCGGACGGCTCGGCACCAGGCCCGGGTCGGTGCCGACTTCGCGGCGCTCGCCGCAGCGGGCTGGGCGCTGGACGGTGACGGGGTGGCCTGCGCGGCGGCGGCCGAGTTCGCCCGGGCCAACGGCGCATTCCTGGCCGGTTGCCACCTGGACGGCCTCGACGTGCTGGTGACCGTGGAGGTGCCGGTCACCCCGCTGCCCGGCTTTCACCGGGTGGCCACGGCCACCTCGCGCGCCGGCCCAAGCCGCGACTGACCGGGGCCGACCTGATCAGCGGACGCGGTAGCGTTGACAAGCGAGGGCACGAGCCGTGCGGCGGCACGCCGGCCGGGCGCGCGCCCACAGGACGCACCCCGGCCGGTCAACTGGTCAGCGGCTCTGCAGCGCGTCCAGCCCGATCGCCATCGCGATCACCAGGCGGCGGTCCACCTGCGGGTTCTGCACCTCGACGACGTACTTGTCGCGCAGGCCCCACTTCTTGACGACCGAGAAGACCGGCTGGCCGTCGGCGACGAAGTCGAAGTGGTACGGCAGCCAGGACAGCGAGTCCACGAAGCGGCGCAGCAGCGCCACCGGCAGGCTCCGCTCCTGACCGGTGATCTGCGGCAGGCCGGCCTGCTCGACGTGCCAGGTCGAGCGCAGCAGCGACTGGGCGAAGTCCTTGCGGAACTGCCCGATCGGGGTGCCGGCCGCGTCGGTCACGTCGTACGTGGCGCCGAGGTCGAGCCGCTGCCGTGCCTTGAACCCGAGCAGGGGCTGCTGCTTCGAGTCGTCGGTGTAGATGGTGACCTGCTCCTTGAAGGCGAGCCGCTTCTGCTGCGCGAACGCCAGCAGCTCCCCCTCGGTGCCGTCCGGGGCCACGGCGCGGACCTCGTACTGGTTGACCATCATCCGGATCCGCTGCCGGACGTGGAACTGGTGCTGCGTCTGCAAATTGTCGAGCTGCATGTATGTCTCCTCCGAAGTGTGCGCCGGAGTCTCGCACAACCTGCGGCTCAGCGTCCGCCCTCGACCGTCGCCTTCAGCGCCCAGGCGTTGAGCACCTGGTGGATACCGCGTAGCCGCTCGTTGATCTGTTCGAGGCGTTCCGCCTGCGCCAGGCCGGCCAGGGCGATACCCAGGGCGATCTGCTGGTCGGGGGTGAGCTTCTCCTGGTCGATCGTATAGAGCAGGTCGACGGTTTCGGCGATGGTGTCGGCCACGGCTCCTCCTCCGGTACGGCAATGGCGGGTTCGGCTGGTGTGGTGAGCGCTACCGGTGGACCGAAGGGCGTCCATGGAAGCGCTCCCACTCATCAATGCCCACCGGTCGACCCGGTCATGCACGTGTCCCGGATAGCGAACGGACTCAGCTCGCGCCCTTAAGTGACCTCGGCGTCCGTGCCGGACCGCGCGTCGGTCCGATCGTCCTGACGCGGCAGGAGCGGCGCGGCCGGCAGCTCGACCGCCGCGGGTGCACCCTCACCCGATCCGGCCGGCACGCCACCGTCGGGCAGGTTGGCGAGCACCACGTCGAGGACCCGGACGGCGTCCGGCTTGGAGAGCGGGTTGTTGCCGTTGCCGCACTTCGGCGACTGCACGCACGACGGGCAGCCCGCCTCGCAGCCGCACTCGGCGATCGCGTCCCGGGTGGCGCACAGCCAGGCCGCCGCCGTCCCGTACGCCCGCTCGGCGAAGCCCGCCCCGCCCGGGTGCCCGTCGTACACGAAGACGGTCGGGGCCTCGGTGTCCGGGTGCACGGCGGTGGAGAGACCGCCGATGTCCCAGCGGTCGCAGGTGGCCATCAGCGGCAGCAGCCCGATCGCGGCATGCTCGGCGGCGTGCAGTGCGCCCGGAATGTCGGCGGCCTCCACCCCGGCGGCGGCCAGGGACTGCGGGGAGAGGGTGAACCAGACCGCGACGGTGCGCAGTTCCCGGGCCGGCAGGTCCAGCGGCCGGGTGTCGATCACCTCGCCGGAGGCGATCCGCCGCCGCTGGTACGACACCACCTGGCTCGTCACGTCCACCTCGCCGAGGAAGAGCCCGACCGGCCCCGCGTCCACGTACGAGCGCACCGACACCACCGACAGCGAGGTGACGTCGCGGGCGTGGGTGGACCAGTCCGGCTCCTCGGCGTGCACCAGCGCGCACCCGTCGTCGAGGTCGAGCGAGTCGACCACGTACGAGACGCCCTGGTGCAGGTAGACCGCGCCGGGGTGGATGAGGAAGTGCGAGGAGCCGCCGTCGACGGTGCCGAGCAGCCGACCGGTCGAGGCCTCCACCACGCAGACCGGCGCGCCGCCCTCGCCGCGCAGGTCCACCTCGGGCCGCTCCCGGTGCCGCCAGTACCAGCCGGTGGGCCGCTGCCGCAGCGCCCCCGCCGCGACCAGTTCCTCGACCGCCTCCTTCGCGCCGTCGCCGAACAGCTCCAGGTCGGCCGGGGTGAGCGGGGCCTCCGCCGCCGCGCAGGCGAGCTGCGGGGCGAGCACGTACGGGTTGGCCGGGTCGAGCACGGTCGCCTCGACCGGCCGCCCGAACAGCGCCTCCGGGTGGTGCACCAGGTAGGTGTCCAGCGGGTCGTCCCGGGCCACCAGCACCGCTAGGGCCTCGTCGCCGGAGCGGCCGGCCCGCCCGGCCTGCTGCCAGAGCGACGCCCGGGTGCCCGGCCAGCCGCAGATCAGCACGGCGTCCAGGCCGACCAGGTCGACGCCGAGTTCCAGCGCGTTGGTGGAGGCGAGGCCGAGCAGGTCGCCGTGGAGCAGGGCGCGTTCCAGCTCGCGCCGCTCCTCGCGCAGGTAGCCGGCGCGGTAGGCGGCCACCCGGTCGCCGAGCCCGGGGACGGCCTCGTCGAGCGCGCGCCGCGCGTTCGCGGCCACCACCTCGGCGCCCTTGCGGGACCGGACGAAGGCGAGGGTGCGTACCCCCTCGGCGACGGTGTCGGCGAGCAGGTCGGCGGTCTCCCGCAGCGCCGAGCGGCGGACCGGCGCGAGGTCCACGGCCTGCTCGGACGAGGGATCACGCGGCAGCAGCGGCGGTTCCCACAGCGCGAAGGTCACCCCGCCGCGCGGCGAGGTGTCCTCGGTGACGGCCGCCACCGGCAGGCCGGTGAGCCGCCCGGCCGCCGCCGCCGGGTCACCCGACGTCGCCGAGGCCAGCACGAAGACGGGGGTACGGCCGTACTTGGCGCACTGCCGCCGCAGCCGGCGCAGCACGTGCGCGACGTGCGAGCCGAACACGCCCCGGTAGGTGTGGCACTCGTCGATCACCACGTACGCCAGCCGGCGCAGGAACCCGGACCAGTGCGCGTGCCCGGGCAGGATGCCGTGGTGCAGCATGTCCGGGTTGGTCAGCACGAACCGGGAGTGCCGGCGGATCCACTCCCGCTCGGCGCGCGGGGTGTCCCCGTCGTAGGTGGCGGGGCGTACCCCGTCGAGTTCCAGGCCGGCGACGGCGCGGAGCTGGTCGGCGGCGAGCGCCTTGGTCGGAGCCAGGTAGAGCACGGTGGCCCGGGGGTCGGCGAGCAGGGTGGCCAGCGCGGGCAGCTGGTACGCCAGCGACTTGCCGGACGCGGTGCCGGTGGCCACCACCACGTGCCGCCCGGCGTACGCCAGCTCGGCGGCCTGCGCCTGGTGCCGCCACGGCGCGACCACGCCGCGCCGGGCGAACGCCGCCCGCAGGTCCTCCGGGGCCCACTGCGGCCACGGCGCGGGCTCGCCGGGACGGGCCGGGACCCGCTCGACGTGGGTGACCGGGTCGTCGCCCTGGCGGGCGCGCAGCCGGCGCAGCAGGTCGCCCGGCGCCGCCGTCGGCGGTCGCTCGGGGCCCGGACCTGCGGATACGGTGGCTGCGGGATTCACGTCCTGAACTCTCGCACTGGTGTTCGGAGGTGTTCAACTCCGGGCCTGGGTAAGAGGAAGCCTCCGCCGGTGACCAGAGGCCGTCTCGGCGGGGATGGTTAGATGCCCAGGAGAGTTTACGGCTCTCGGAGGAGGACTGATGGAGCTGTCGCTGGCGACCCGCACGGTGGGGGAGCACACGGTGCTCGAGGTCGGCGGTGAGGTGGACGTCTACACCGCCCCCCGACTGCGCGAACGGCTCCTCGAGCTGATCGACGCCGGCAACCGGCGGGTGGTCGTCGACCTCGGCCGGGTGGACTTCCTCGACTCGACCGGCCTGGGTGTGCTGGTCGGCGCCCTGAAGCGGCTCCGTTCGGCCGGTGGCTCGTTCGCCCTGGTCTGCGACAAGGAGCCGCTGCTCAAGATCTTCCGGATCACCGCGCTGGACCAGGTGTTCCCGCTGCACCCCACGGTCGAAGCGGCGATCGCGGCGGACCCCACCGGCGCCGGCGCGTGATGGCGACGGTCCGACTCTCCTTCTCGCCGGCTCCGGTGCACGTGCGCACCGCCCGTCTGGTCGGCGTCGCGGTGGCCCGCCGGGCCGGGGTGCGCGAGAACCTGCTCGACGAGGTGCGCCTGGCGATCGGTGAGGCGTGCACCCGGGCGGTCGCCCTGCACCGGCAGTACGGGCTGCCCGACCCGGTGCTGGTGGAGATGTCCGACTCCGGGGCGTACTCGGTGCGAGTGGTGGACCGGGCGCCGATCGAGGCCGGCATCGGCCTGGCCGCGTTGAACGCCGACGACCTGGCCAACGAGTCGCTGACCGACGAGGCGCTGACCACCGGTGTCGGCTTCGCCCTGCTCGCCGGTTTTGTGGAGGACCTCCAGGTCCGCCCGGTCGACGAGGGCGTCGGGACCGAGGTCCGGATGGTGTGGCCGGTCGGCCGCTGACCTTCGCATTCCGCTGTCGAGGCCGTGACCCTTCGGGGTCGCGGCCTCGACGCGTTGATGGGCCCCTATATCAGATTTTTCCTCATAACACAGTTACGAAGATCATCCGGACACGGTGTCCCCCGGATGTGACCTCTGACACTCGGCAGGGCTACAGTACCGGGGTTGTCAGCAAGTGATCCTTCCCGCAACCAGCGGGTATGTGCGTTCATCGCTGGTCCGGTGGGGTGGGTTGGGGCGCTTGCGCAACCGCATCCAGGCGTCGGGTCAGTACGTCCGCTGGCCGGCGCGACAGTGTTCGGTACAGGAGGACATAGATGTCCGGGACCTTGGCCGCCGAAGGCGGCGCGCTGTCCCTTTCCGGAGGAAACCTGACGTACGTCGTCATCGCCGCGGTCATCGCGCTGGTGGCACTCGTCTTCGCCGCCGCCTTGACCAAGGCCGTGCTGGCAGCCGGTAAGGGCACCACCAACATGCAGGAGATCTCCGGGGCGGTACAGGAGGGCGCCTCCGCGTACCTGCTCCGGCAGTTCAGGACGCTGGCGATCTTCGTCGTCGTCGCCGTCGTGCTCCTCTTCCTGCTGCCGGTGCACGACACCGACGGCAGCGAGCTGGCGGTGAAGATCGGCCGGTCGGCCTTCTTCGTGGTCGGTGCCCTGTTCAGCGCGTTCATCGGTGGCGCCGGAATGTGGCTGGCCACCCGCGCCAACCTGCGGGTCGCCGCGGCGGCCCGCGAGGCCGGCGGACGCGAGGCCGCCATGAAGATCGCCTTCCGCACCGGCGGTGTGGTCGGCTTCCTCACGGTGGGGCTCGGTCTCTTCGGCGCCGCGATGGTCGTCATCGCCTACAAGGGGGACGCGCCGACGGTGCTGGAGGGCTTCGGCTTCGGCGCCGCCCTGCTGGCCATGTTCATGCGGGTCGGCGGCGGCATCTTCACCAAGGCCGCCGACGTCGGCGCCGACCTGGTCGGCAAGGTCGAGCAGGGCATCCCGGAGGACGACCCGCGCAACGCGGCCACCATCGCCGACAACGTGGGCGACAACGTCGGCGACTGCGCCGGCATGGCCGCCGACCTGTTCGAGTCGTACGCGGTCACCCTGGTCGCGGCCCTGATCCTCGGCCGCGCCGCGTTCGGCGAGGACGGCCTGGTCTTCCCGCTGATCATCTCCACCATCGGGGTGCTCGTCGCGATCATCGGCGTCTTCATCACCCGGCTGCGCGTCTCGGACCGCAGCGGCCTGACCGCGATCAACCGGGCCTTCTATCTCTCCGCGGTGCTCTCGGCGGCGCTGGTGGCGGTCGCCGCGTACCTCTACCTCCCGGCGACCTTCGCCGAGCTGGAGGGCGGCCTCACCGACGTCGACGAGAACCCGCGGCTGGTGGCCATCGGCGCGGTGGTGATCGGTATCGTGCTGGCCGCCGCCATCCAGGCGCTGACCGGCTACTTCACCGAGACCAACCGGCGCCCGGTGCAGGACATCGGCAAGAGCTCGCAGACCGGCGCAGCCACCGTCATCCTGGCCGGCATCAGCGTCGGCCTGGAGTCGGCGGTCTACTCGGCGCTGCTGATCGCCGCCGGCGTCTTCGGGGCGTTCCTGCTGGGCGGCAGCTCCATCACGCTGTCCCTCTTCGCGGTCGCGCTGGCCGGCACCGGCCTGCTCACCACCGTCGGCGTGATCGTCGCGATGGACACCTTCGGCCCGATCTCCGACAACGCCCAGGGCGTGGCGGAGATGTCCGGCGACATCGACGAGGACGGCGCCCGGATCCTCACCGAGCTGGACGCGGTCGGCAACACCACCAAGGCGATCACCAAGGGCATCGCGATCGCGACGGCGGTGCTCGCCGCCACCGCGCTGTTCGGCTCGTACACCGACACCCTGCGCAGCGCGTACTCCGACGCCGGGGTCGGGGACGTCGGCACCGAGATCCTCAACTCGCTGAACGTCTCCAACCCGCGCAACCTGGTCGGTCTGATCATCGGCGCGGCGGTGGTGTTCCTCTTCTCCGGCCTGGCCATCAACGCGGTCTCCCGCTCGGCCGGCGCCGTGGTGATGGAGGTGCGCCGGCAGTTCCGCGAGCTGCCCGGGATCATGGACCGCACCCAGCGCCCCGAGTACGGCAAGGTCGTCGACATCTGCACCCGGGACGCGCAGCGCGAGCTGATGACTCCCGGCCTGCTCGCCATCCTCGCGCCGATCGCGGTCGGCTTCGGCCTCGGGCCCGGCGCGCTGGCGGCGTACCTGGCCGGGGCGATCGGGGCGGGCACGCTGATGGCGGTCTTCCTGGCCAACTCCGGTGGCGCCTGGGACAACGCCAAGAAGCTGGTCGAGGACGGCGCGTACGGCGGCAAGGGCTCCGAGGCGCACGCCGCGACCGTCATCGGCGACACCGTCGGCGACCCGTTCAAGGACACCGCCGGCCCGGCGATCAACCCGCTGATCAAGGTGATGAACCTGGTCTCGCTGCTGATCGCGCCGGCCGTGGTGGCGTGGAGCGTCGGCGACGACCGCAACACCCCGCTGCGGCTGACCATCGCGCTGGTGGCGACGCTGATCGTGGTGGCCGCGGTGGTGTTCAGCAAGCGCAAGGGCGTGGCGATGGACTCCTCCGACGGCGGCTCCGGGGCGGGCAGCCCGGAGCGGGCGGAGACGGTCAACGCCTGACCGGTGACACCACGGGTTCCCGGCCGGCCGACCGCCGGCCGGGAACCCGTCCGCCGCAGCCTGGGGGCGGCAAACCTGAGCGGTGGCGCATCGGCGCGGAGGCCGTACGCTGCAACGCATGCGTACGTGCCGGGCGACAGCCGCCGGAAAGCTCACGGTGGTCCTGGCCACGCTCGTGCTCGCCGTCGCCGCCTGCGGTGGCGGGCCCACTCCGCGCGCCTGGGCCGCCTCGGTCTGCGAGGCGCTCACCCCGTGGCGGGCCGAGATCAGCAAGCTGACCAGCAGCACCGACCAGCAGATGACCGCGCAGACCACCCCGGCGCAGGCGAAGGAGAACCTGGTCCGGCTCTTCGCCGGCGCGGCCGACGCCAGCGAGACGGCCCGACGCAGGGTCGCCGACGCCGGTGTGCCGGAGACCGAGCACGGCGAGGAGATCTCCCGGGGGTTCCAGACCACCCTGGAGAAGGTGCGGGACGCGTACGGGCGGGCCCGCGACACCATCGACGGGCTCGGCACCGGCGAGCCCACCACCTTCTACGACGGCGTCAAGGCCACGGTCGAGACGCTCACCAAGGAGTACGACGCGAGCGCGCTGGACACCAGCCGGCTCAACGATCAAGAGCTCAAACAGGCTTTTCACGAGGTTCCGGAGTGTCGCTGACCCCTCCTGACTCACCCCCCGAACCGGTGCGCCAGCTCTCGCTGTTCGGCACCGAGGCGGCGGACCCGTCCGTCGCCGACCTGGCCGGCCTGCTCGCCGGCCCCGGTGACGTGGGCCGGATGGGCCGGACCGCTCGGCTGTCGATCGTGGTCGACGCCGCCTGGCGGGTGCACGTGCTCGTCGCCGAGCTGGCGGCGCGCGGGCTGGCCGCCAGCTGGGAGGCGACCGAGGGCCGGCGCTACGCCGTGCGCACCTCGTACACGCGGACCCTGGCCCCGCTGGCGATGGCCTGGCTGACCGACGTCGGCCGCAAGCGCCCACCCGGGGGCTTCCACCTCAACGGTCGCCGACTGCGGCTCTGGCTGGCCGCCGCCGGCGCCGCCGACCCGGCGGGCTTCCTGCTGCGCCTCGGCGACGGCGACCAGGAGTGGTGGCCGACGGTGCGGACCGCGCTCGCCACGGTCGGGCTGCCGGGGGCCCTGCTCGACCCGGGCGAGGGCGGCCCGGCGTACCGGATCACCGGCCGGCGGCGGGTGACCCGGCTGGCGGAGCTGGTCGGTGACCGCCCCCCGGCCGCGCCCCCGGCCGACTGGCCCGCGCTCCCCGCCTGACCGCCCGCCCCGACCAGGGGCCGGCCGGATTCCCGCGCTGTAAGATCGACTTCGGTCGACCCGTCCGACGCCGCCGCCTCGGCGGGAAGGTCCGGGCCGGGCCGGGCCGGCGGGCGCGCCGCCGAGGTGTCCGATCGGGGACAGCCGGGCGGCGGCTCGTCCGGTAAAACGGCTCGGTGACCCTCGGCCGAGGGTCCGCCATCGTCACAGTGTTCCGCCTCCGGCCATACCCACGGTGTACGGTGGCGCCGTCCGGCCCGTGAAGCCCGCGCGGCGCCGTGGCGCCCGCCGCGCGGAGGCTGTTTGCCGCCCGCGAAACCCGAAACCCCGGCGGCGCGTTACGTTGGACATCCGGACCGCCGGTGGTCCGGTGGGGTGCAACACGGCCCGAATCGGGCATGGAGCAGGAGTGAGGTCGGGGAGAGACGTGCCAAGTAACGCTGGAACCACCCGTCTGGTCATCGTCGAGTCACCGGCGAAGGCCAAGACGATCTCGGGCTACCTCGGCCCGGGATACGTCGTGGAGGCCAGCTTCGGCCACGTCCGGGACCTCCCGCGCAACGCCGCCGACGTGCCGGCCAAGTACAAGGGCGAGGCCTGGGCCCGGCTCGGGGTGGACGTCGACAACGGCTTCCACGCGCTCTACGTGGTCTCCGCCGACCGTAAGCAGCAGATCAGCAAGCTGGTGAAGCTGGCCAAGGAGGTCGACGAGATCTTCCTGGCGACGGACGAGGACCGCGAGGGCGAGGCGATCGCCTGGCACCTGGTGGAGACCCTCAAGCCCAAGGTGCCGGTCAAGCGGATGGTGTTCCACGAGATCACCAAGCCGGCGATCCAGGCGGCGGTGGCCAACCCCCGCGAGATCGACCGCGACCTGGTCGACGCCCAGGAGGCGCGCCGCATCCTCGACCGGCTCTACGGCTACGAGGTCTCCCCGGTGCTGTGGAAGAAGGTCATGCCGAAGCTCTCGGCGGGCCGGGTGCAGTCCGTGGCGACCCGGATCGTGGTCGAGCGGGAGCGCCAGCGGATGGCCTTCCGCACCGCCGAGTACTGGGACATCCTCGCCACCCTGGCGGTGGCGAACGCCGGTGAGGGCCCGCGCAACTTCAACGCCACCCTGGTCGCGCTGAACGGCGACCGGATCGCCACCGGCAAGGACTTCGAGCCGACCACGGGTCGGGTGAAGCCCGGCGCCGGGGTGGTCCACCTCGACGAGGGCGGTGCCCGGGGTCTCGCGGCTCGTCTCGAGGGGCGGCCGTTCACCGTCACCCGGGTCGAGGAGAAGCCCTACCGCCGCCGCCCGTACGCGCCGTTCATCACCTCCACCCTCCAGCAGGAGGCGGCCCGCAAGCTGCGGTTCTCGTCGCAGCAGACGATGCGCACCGCGCAGCGCCTCTACGAGAACGGCTACATCACCTACATGCGTACCGACTCGGTGAACCTGTCGGAGACCGCCATCTCGGCGGCCCGCCGGCAGATCGTCGAGCTGTACGGCGAGCGCAGCGTGCCGCCGGAGCCGCGCCGCTACACCGGCAAGGTGAAGAACGCGCAGGAGGCGCACGAGGCGATCCGCCCGGCGGGGGACAACTTCCGCACCCCGGGCGAGGTGGCCAAGGAGCTGTCGGCCGAGGAGTTCAAGCTCTACGAGCTGATCTGGCGGCGCACCATCGCCTCGCAGATGACCGACGCGGTCGGCTCCAGCGTCTCGGTGCGCATCCGCGCCGTCTCCTCCGCCCAGGAGGAGGCCGACTTCGGCGCGACCGGCAAGACCATCACCGACCCGGGCTTCCTGCGGGCGTACGTGGAGTCGAGCGACGACGAGAACGCCGAGGCCGAGGACGCCGAGCGCCGGCTGCCCACCCTGGTCAAGGACCAGCCGCTGACCGCCGACGAGCTGGCCGCGCAGGGCCACCACACCCAGCCGCCGTCGCGCTACACCGAGGCGTCGCTGGTCAAGGCGCTGGAGGAGCTGGGCATCGGCCGCCCGTCGACGTACGCGTCGATCATGCAGACCATCCAGGACCGCGGGTACGTCTTCAAGCGCGGCCAGGCGATGATCCCGTCGTTCCTGGCGTTCGCGGTGATCGGGCTGATGGAGCGGCACTACCCGCGCCTGATCGACTACGACTTCACCGCCAGCATGGAGAACGAGCTGGACGAGATCGCCGGCGGCGACCACGCCTCGGTCGACTTCCTCACCTCCTTCTACTTCGGCAGCGCCAACGGCACCGGCGACCAGGCCATCGCTCACGCCGGTGGCCTGAAGAAGCTGGTCACCGAGAACATCACCGACATCGACGCGCGTAGCGTCAACTCGATCCCGCTGCACACCGACGACGAGGGCCGCGAGGTCGTCGTCCGGGTGGGCCGGTACGGGCCGTACCTGCAGCGGGCGGTGCCGGGCGAGCAGCCCGCGCCCGCCGCCGAGGGCGAGGAGGGCGGCGGCCAGGGCGACCGTGCCCCGATCCCCGAGGGGCTGGCGCCGGACGAGCTGACCCCGGAGAAGGTGCGCGAGCTGTTCCTGGGCGGCGGGGGCGAGCGCAAGCTCGGCGACGACCCGGCCACCGGCGAGCCGATCCTGCTCAAGTCCGGCCGGTTCGGCCCGTACGTGGCCAGCGGCGAGCGCAAGTCCTCGCTGCTGCGCTCGCAGACGCCGGACTCGCTCACCCTGGACGAGGCGCTCAAGCTGCTGAGCCTGCCCCGGCTGGTCGGGGTGGCCCCGGACGGCGTCGAGGTCTTCGCCAACAACGGCCGCTTCGGCCCGTACGTCAAGCAGGGTGACGAGTTCCGCTCGCTGGACTCGGAAGACAAGATGTTCACCGTCACCCTGGACGAGGCGCTGGCGCTGCTGGCCGCCCCGAAGACCCGCCAGCGTCGCGCCGCCGCGCCGCCGCTGCGGGAGATGGGCGTCGACCCGCTGACCGAGAAGCCGCTGGTGATCAAGGACGGCCGGTTCGGGCCGTACGTGACCGACGGCGAGTTCAACGCGTCGCTGCGTCGGGGTCAGACCCCGGAGGAGCTGACCATTGAGCAGGCCTCCGAGATGCTGGCCGAGAAGCGGGCGAAGGGCCCGGCGCCGAAGAAGAAGGCGGCGGCCAAGAAGGCCCCGGCGAAGAAGGCGGCCCCGGCGAAGAAGACGGCCGCCGCCGCCAAGTCGACCGCGGCCAAGAAGACCACCACCGCCAAGACGACGGCGGCCAAGAAGGCTCCGGCGAAGAAGGCGGCCCCGAAGAAGGCGGCCAGCACCACCGAGTGACGCACCCCGGGCGCCTCGGCGCCCGGGGATCACTCAGCCGAGGACGCGGTCCAGGTGCGGGTTGCTGAAGAGGCGGTCGGGGTCCAGCCGGTCGCGGACCGCCCGGAAGTCGCCGAACCGGGGGTACGCGGGGGCGAGCGACGCCGCGTCCCGGTAGTGCAGCTTGCCCCAGTGCGGCCGGCCGCCGAGCTCGGTCGCCGCCTCCTCGAAGGCCCGGAAGTACGGCTCGTACGGCATGCCGACGTACTGGTGGATCGCCACGTACGCGGACTCCCGGCCGTAGCCGTGCGACAGCCAGATGTCGTCGGCGGCGGTGAACCGCACCTCGACCGGGAAGAGCACCTTGAACGGCAGCCCGTCGACGATCCGCCGGAGGGCGTCGAGGGCGGCGGGCAGGGCGGCGCGCGGCAGGCCGTACTCCATCTCCACGAAGCGGACCCGGCGCGGCGTGCAGAAGACCGTGTCGGAGCGGCCGGTGTAGGTGCGTTCAGTGAGCGCGCGGGCGGAGACCGCGCTGATGGTCGGGGCCAGCGCCGGCGCGGCGCGGCCCAGCCGGCAGGCCCCGGCGAAGACGGTGTTGGCGAGGAGGTCGTCGTCGAGCCAGCCGCGCCACCGGGGCAGCGGCCGGTCGTCGGCGGGCACCCGGTCGTTGGTCTTGACCTGCATCCGAGCGGTGTAGGGGAACCAGTAGAACTCGACGTGGTCGTGCGCGTCGATCAGCGTCGGCAGCTCGGCGAGCACCGAGTCCAGCGGCGCCGGGCGCTCGTGGGCCCGCAGTACGAAGGCGTCGACGCAGCGCAGCGTCACCTCGACCAGCACGCCGAGCGCGCCGAGGGAGACCCGGGCGGCGGCGAAGACGTCCGGCCGCTCGTCGGCGGAGCAGCGCAGCACCTCGCCGGTGCCGGTGACCAGGGTCAGCCCCGCGACGAAGGTGGAGAGGCAGCCGTAGGCGGCTCCGGTGCCGTGGGTGCCGGTGGAGATGGCGCCGGCCACGGTCTGCGCGTCGATGTCACCGAGGTTCGGCAGCGCCAGCCCGTGCGTGGCGAGCAGCGCGTTGAGCGCCCGCAGGGTCATCCCGGCGGGCACGGTGACCAGGCGCTGTTCCCGGTCGACCCGGACGTCGGTGGCCAGGGCGGTCAGTTCCAGCCGCCGTCCGTCGGCCACCGCGATCGGGGTGAACGAGTGGCCGCTGCCGACGACCCGGATGCGTTCGCCCGCCGTGGCGGCGTCCCGGACGGCCTCGGTGACACCGTCGAGCGTGGTGGGGCGCAGGATGGCGGTGGCGATGCTCTGCTGGTTGCCGGCCCAGTTGGACCATGCGGTGGCGGTACCGGCCATCGGCGCGCTCCTCGACATGAATATGAACTGACTTCATATCAGGAACGTTGTCGCTGGTAAATACCGCAATCGAGGTCCGCTCGTTGTACCGGTAGTCACGGACTCGTGACATGCAGATATGTTCTTCCGTCGAAGGGGGGTGGCGCCGAGTGTCCACACCAGCCGCCACGACCGGGCCGCTGCGCCGCGTTCCGGTGCAGGGTCGAAGTGTCGCGCGGGTCCAGCGGATGTTGGACGCCTGTGCCGAACTCGTCGACGAAGTGGGGTACGAGGGGCTGACCACCACGCTGCTCGCCGAGCGTGCCGAGGTGGCGATCGGGTCGGTCTACCAGTTCTTTCCGGACAAGCGGGCGATCGTGCAGGCGCTGACCCTGCGCACGATGGAGTCCTACCTGCAGCGGCTCGACGAGCGGTTCGCCTCGGACGACCTGACCCACTGGTGGGACGGCGTCGACGCGGGCATCGACGAGTACATCACGATGCACCGCACGGTCCCGGGGTTCCGTACCCTGCACTTCGGCGACGTGGTCGACCTGCACCTGCTCGATGAGCAGCGGGACAACAACGGCGTGATCGCCGACCAGTTGGCCCGGGTGCTGACCGAGCGGTTCGGCATGACCGACGAGCCGCGGCTGCGGTTCTGCCTGGAGATCGCCGTCGAGGCCGCGGACGCCCTGATCAAGCTGGCGTTCCGCCGCAAGCCCGAGGGGGACGAGCGGGTCCTCGCCGAGGCCAAGGCGCTGATCCGCGAGTACCTGCACCGGCACGTCGACGCCACCGCGGCCGTCCAACCCGGCTGACGGCCCGCCCGGCCCGCCCGGGCGGCCCCGGTCAGAGGAAGGCGTGCCCCTCGCCCCGGTAGGTGGGGACGGTGCCGACCACCTCGTCGCCGGAGACCAGGTGCAGCTCGTTGACGTGCTCGCAGAGTTCGCCCGCCTTGGCGTGCCGGAACCAGACCCGGTCGCCGACCCGCAACCCGGCGGCCGCCGCACCGGCCACCGGGGTCTGCACCTCACCGGCTCCCTCCGTGCCGACCAGCGTCAGCCCGGCCGGCAGCCAGGGCCGGGGCAGGCGACTGCGCTCGGCCGGGCCGGAGGCGATCCAGCCCCCGCCGAGCACGGTGGCCAGCTGCGGCGTCGGCCGGCGGACCACCGCGCAGGCGAAGAACGCGGCAGGGCTCGGCTGCCAGGCGCGGTAGGTGTCGAAGAGCGTCGGACCGTACAGGCCCGATCCCGCGGTGACCTCGGTGACCGCGGGATCGGCGCTGGTGGCTGCCACGCTGCCGGTGCCGCCGCCGTTGACGAACTCCAGGTCGGCGTGTTCGCGTACCGCCGTCACCGCCGCAGCCCGGCGGGCCAGCAGCTCGCGGTACGACCCGCGCTGCGCCAGCCGGATCGCGGCGCCCAGAGCGGCCCGCCCCGGCGGGGCGTCGCCGAGGCCGGCGATCTGCGCCTCGTACGCCATCAGCCCGACCAGCCGGAAGCCCGGCCGGGCGGCGACGGCGGCGGCGAGCGCGCCGGCGGCCCGGGCGCTGTGCACCGGTGAGCGGCGCACCCCGACGTGCACCCGCCCGCCCAGCGGCCGCCAGGAGGCGTCCAGTTCGAGGCAGACCCGCAGTTCCGGCCGGTTGCCGGGGGCGCGGACCGCGTCGATCAGGTCGAGCTGTTCGGTGCCGTCGACCATCAGGGTGACCGCCGCGGCCAGCGCGGGGTCGGCGGCCAGCTCGGCGAGCGCCGCCCGCTCCGCTGTCGGGTATGCGACCAGGGCGTCGTCGGTCACCCCGGTGCGGACCAGCCAGATCGCCTCGGACAGGGTGAACGCCATCACCCCAGCCCAGCCCGGCCGGCCCAGCACCCGGCTGGTCAGCTCCCGGCAGCGGATCGACTTGCTGGCGGCGCGCAGCGGTTTGCCGCGGGCCCGGTCGACCAGCGCGGCGGCGTTGGCATCGAAGGCCGTGAGGTCGACCACGGCGTAGGGCGGGTCGAGGTGGGCGGTCGCCGATTCGAGGCGCTCGCGCAGGGTGTCGCTGTCGATGGCCACGGGTGCACGCTAACTGTCCGGGATAGTAATGCGAAATACCCTCATGTACCGCCGGGCTGCGGTCGCTGGTCCCGGCGGCCTACGCTCGGCGAGCAGGAGAATGTCGCCGGTGGGGAGGCCCCCCACCGGGACTAGAGTGTTCCACCGAGACTGCCCAGCGTTGGGCCGGCACGTGGAGGTACGGCCATCGAAAGCCAGAAGAACGGCGAGTCGCCCGGCGTGTCGGCGTCCGGGGCGCAGTCCGGAGCCCAGACCGACCGGTCCGGCGCGGCCGCGATCCGTTCGGTGCTGCGCATCCGGCCGTTCCGCCGGCTCTGGATCGTGCTCGGCGCGGCGTCCTTCGGTGACTGGCTCGGCCTGCTCGCCACCTCCGTCTTCGCCGCCGCCCAGGTCTCCGGCAGCACCGCCAAGGGTGCCGCCTTCGGCACGCTGATCGCGGTCCGGCTGCTGCCGGCGCTGGTGCTCGGCCCGGTGGCCGGCGTGCTCGCCGACCGCTTCGACCGGCGCTGGACGATGGTCATCTGCGACCTGCTGCGCTTCGTGCTCTTCGCCTCGATCCCGCTGCTCGCGCTCACCGGGGCCAGCGGTGGCGTGGTGGTCACCTGGGCGGCGATCGCCACCTTCCTGATCGAGACGATCACGCTGCTCTGGATCCCGGCCAAGGAGGCCGCGGTCCCCAACCTGATTCCGCGCGCCCGGCTGGAGACCGCCAACCAGCTCACGCTGATCACCACGTACGGCCTGACCCCGGTGGCCGCCGCGATCGCCCTGGCGGTGCTCGACCGCAGCGTCCGCGCGGTGACCGGCGGCGAGATGCCGGGCTGGGCCGAGCCGGCCCAGCTCGCCCTCTGGTTCAACTCCTTCTCCCGGCTGGCCACCGCGCTGGTGGTCGCCTTCGGCATCAAGGAGATCAGCCAGGCGCAGACCAGTGAGCGGGAGCGCACCGAGCAGAGCATGATGCGCCAGTTCACCGAGGGCTGGAAGTTCATCAAGCAGACCCCGCTGGTACGCGGCCTGGTGCTCGGCATCTTCGGCGCGTTCGCCGGCGGCGGCATCGTGATCGGCACGGCCAAGTTCTTCGCGGCCTCGCTCGGCGCCGGCGACGCCGCCTTCTACATGCTCTTCGGGGCGATCTTCATCGGCCTCTCCATCGGCATCGGGCTCGGCCCGATGGTGGTGCGGGACATGTCCCGCCGCCGCTGGTTCGGCATGAGCATCGTGCTGGCCAGCGCCTCCGTGCTGGTGCTCGCCTTCGCCATCCACCTGTCGATGGCCATGCTCGGCGCGATCCTGGTCGGCGCCGGGGCCGGGATGGCCTTCCTCGCCGGCACCACGCTGCTCGGCGGCGAGGTCGCCGACGAGGTGCGCGGCCGGGTCTTCGCGGTGGTGCAGATCGGCACCCGGCTGGTGCTGATCCTGGCCATCGCGCTGAGCAGCCTCCTGGTCGGCGTCGGCGGTTCCCACAAGCTGACCATCGCCGACCTCGGCGTCTCCGTCTCCTCCACCCGGCTGCTGCTGCTCGCGGCCGGCGCCGCCGGCATCTTCGCCGGGATCAGCGCCTTCGGGCAGATGGACGACAAGAAGGGCGTGCCGGTCCTCGCCGACCTCTGGGGCTCGATCCGGGGGCGTCCGCTGATGCCCGCCGAGCCCTTCGTCTCCACCGGCCTGTTCGTCGTCTTCGAGGGCGGCGAGGGCGCCGGCAAGTCCACCCAGCTCGACCGGCTCGCCGAGCGGCTGCGCGAGCAGGGCCGGGACGTGGTGGTCACCCGCGAGCCGGGCGCCACCGGCGTGGGCGAGCGGATCCGCTCCCTGGTGCTCGACAACGCCGGCGCCGAGGCCCCCTCGCCGCGCGCCGAGGCGCTGCTCTACGCCGCCGACCGGGCGCACCACGTCGCCACCGTGGTCCGTCCGGCGCTGGTCCGGGGTGCCGTGGTGATCAGCGACCGGTACGTCGACTCTTCCCTGGCCTACCAGGGCGCCGGCCGTACGCTGCCGGTCGAGGAGGTCTCCTGGCTCTCCTCGTGGGCCACCGGCGGGCTCAAGCCCGACCTGGTGGTGCTGCTCGACGTCGACCCGCACACCGGCCTGTCCCGGGTGGCCTCCCGCAACCAGGGCACCGACCGGCTGGAGGCCGAGTCGCTCGCCTTCCACGAGCGGGTCCGGTACGCCTTCCTCGACCTCGCCGCCAACGACCCGAAGCGCTACCTCGTGCTGGACGCCTCCCGCCCGGCCGACGAGATCACCGCCCTGGTCGCCCGCCGGGTCGACGAGTTCCTGGTGGACCCGTCCGCCATCGTGCACCCGCGCCCCGCCCAGGGGCCGGACACCTCGGTGCAGCCCGAGTTATCCGACGCGGAGCTGGTGACGATGGAGCATCGGACCTGATGCCGGACGTCTTCGCCGATCTGGTCGGCCAGGACGAGGCGGTCGCGACCCTGCGCCACGCCGCCGCGGCGGCCGCTGCGGTGCTGCGCGCCGCCCACCCGGCCGGTGTCGGAGCGGGTCGGACCGCCGTCGACGCGTTCGCCGAGGAGGCCGAGGGGCAGTCGGCGGTCGACCCGAGCGCGGGGATGACCCACGCCTGGATCTTCACCGGTCCGCCCGGCTCCGGCCGGTCGGTGGCCGCGCGCGCCTTCGCCGCCGCGCTCCAGTGCGCGTACGGCACCGGCTGCGGCGAGTGCCCCGGCTGCCACACCACGATGACCGGCACCCACGCCGACGTGCGCCTGGTGGTGCCTGAGGGGCTCTCCATCGGCGTCGGTGAGATGCGCGCGCTGGTGCTCCGCGCAGCCAGCACTCCGTCCGGCGGGCGCTGGCAGATCGTGATCATCGAGGACGCCGACCGGCTCACCGAGGCCGCCGGCAACGCCCTGCTCAAGGCGATCGAGGAACCGCCGCCGCGGACCGTCTTCCTGCTCTGCGCCCCGTCCACCCACCCGGACGACGTGTCGGTGACCATCCGGTCGCGCTGCCGGGTCGTACCGTTGCGGCAGCCGCCGGCCGCCGCGGTGGCCGAGGTGCTGGTGCGCCGGGACGGCATCGCGCCCGACGTGGCGCAGTGGGCGGCGGCGGCCGCGCAGGGGCACGTCGGGCGGGCCCGGCGGCTGGCCCGCGACCCCGAGGCGCGGCAGCGGCGGGACGCGGTGCTGGCGGTGCCGCGCCGGCTGACCGGCGTCGGCGCCGCGCTCGACGCGGCGTCGGCCCTGATCGAGGCGGCCGAGGCGGAGGCCGAGGCGTCCGTGGCCGAGGCCGACGCAGCCGAGCGGGCCGCGTTGCAGACCGCGCTCGGCGCGGGCGGCACCGGCCGGGGCGCGGCCGGGGCCATGCGCGGGGCCGCCGGGCAGCTCAAGGACCTGGAGAAGCGGCAGAAGTCGCGGGCCACCCGCGCCCAGCGGGACGCGCTGGACCGCGCCCTGGTCGACCTGGCCGGCTTCTACCGGGACGCGCTCACCATGGCGCTGCGCGCCCCGGTGGCCCCGGTACACACCGACACCGCCGCCCTGGCCGAGGCCGGCGCGCAGAAGTGGGACGCCGAGGGCGCGCTGCGGCGGCTGGAGGCCGTACTGGAGTGCCGGGCGGCGATCGAGGCGAACGTCAAGCCCCGGATCGCGGTCGAGGCGATGATGCTCTCCCTCTGGAAGGGATAGTTCCCCCTGTCCACAGGCATCGACAGGTGTCGTGGACGTGCGGTACGGTCCGGTGTGCCGTGGTGACGGTTGCGGCACGCAGAGTGATGACCGGTCGGGGGGAGAACCGATGCCGCGCGAGATCGACGAGGCGTGGATCGAGGAGGCGGTGCGGCGCTACCGCCGCATCGAGTCCCTGCAGGCCGAGTTCGACCAGGCGGTCGACACCGTCGAGGTGACCGTCCGCTCGCCGGACGGGCTGGTCGAGGTGGTGGTGACGGCCGGCGGGCGGATCACCGACGTCCGCTTCCTCGGGCCGCTGCACTCCCGCCACCCGCGCGACGTCGCCGGCTCGGTGCAGGCCGCCGTCGCCGCCGCGGCGGACGCCGCGCAGTGGGCCCGGGAGAAGCTGCACAACGAGACCTTCGCGGCGTACCGGCCGCTGGCGGGGGCCTGATGGACGCGCTGCGCGCCCTCGCCGCCCGGCTGGAGGAGGCGAGCGACACGCTGACCGTGCTCGCCCGCACGGTGACCGCCGCCGACCCGGCCCACGCCGCCTTCGGCGCGGACGCCCCGGGCCGCCCCGGGGAGGTCGGCCGGGCGCTGCACCGGCAGTGGACCGCCGCCACCGGCGACCGGTCCCGGGAGGCCGCCGCCGCCGCCGTCCGGCTCGCCGCCGCGGCCGCCGCCGTACGCAGCGCCGCGGACCGCTACGCGGACGTCGACGACACCGCCGGTCGGCGGCTGTCCGGGGAGCGCTGATGGACGCCCTGGACCGGCTCGCCGAGCCCGGCCTGGACCTGCTGCGCCGGGTCGACCACCTGCTCGCCACCGGCGCCCCCGAGGGGCACCGGCTCTGGCCGCTGCTGCGCCGCATGCAGGTGCTCCCCGGCGACGCGCTGCGCGCCTTCCTCGACCTGCACCCGGCGCCGCTGGCGACCGCCGGGCACGCCGTGCGCCGGCTCGTCCGGGGGTACGACGACGCGTGCGCCGCCCTCAGCGATCCGGGCCTGTGGACGGGGCCGGCCGCGTCCGCGTACGACGAGGCGCGCGCGGCGCTGCTGCGCCACCTCGACGAGGGGCCGGAGAGCCTGGTCGGGCGGATCGAGTCGACCGCCGGGTACGCCGACGCGCTCGCCCACTGGGTGGAGGGCAGCCGGCTGGCGGTGGCCCGGGTGCTCGCCGAGGTGCTCGGCTCCGCCGAGGCGGTACGCGTACTCGCCGCGACCGCGCCGGGCGGGAACTCGGCCACCGGCACCGGCGCGGCGGCCGAGATCGCCACCAGGGTGCTCTCGGTGCTCGGGGTGGCGTACGACGGGGCCGAGACGCTGCTGCGCCAGTGGTCGCCGAGCCTGGCCGAGTCGACCTGGCGGGCGTCGAGCGGCGGCGCGGTCCGCTACGACGGCACCACCCGGGTCGGCCGCTGACGGTGGATGGCCCACGGCGCCGCGCGCGGCGCCCGGCCTGGACCGGGGCCCGGCGGCGGCGCCGTGGCCATTCCCTGCACCCCCCGCAGGTATGCCTCCACTCAACGCTCTGCGCCCAGCGTTTGTCCCGCCGCGGGGCCCGATTCAACCGTCCGGGCGAGGCCCAAGGGAACGAGTCGACGAACGTGGATGACTGCACGGCGTAACCGCACGGCGACGGGTGGCCGGGCCGACGCCGGCCGTCCGTCGTAGGGTGGACCGCATGGGCATGCTCTGCGCGGTCAGCTTCAACCGGTACGGGCGCCTCTACTACCTCGACCCCGGCGAGCTGCGACCGCAGGTCGGCGACCGGGTGCTGGTCCCGACCGACGACGGGCCCGAGGTGGCCGAGTGCGTCTGGGCGGCGCAGTGGGTGGCGGAGGAGACCGACGGCTTCCCGAAGCTGGCCGGCCTGGCCCAGGACGAGGACCTGCGCCGCGACGAGTTGCTGCGCCGGCGCAAGGCCGAGGCGAAGGTGGCCGCCAAGCGGCTGATCCGCGAGCACGGGCTGCCGATGAAGGTGGTCGCCGTCGATCACGTCCTCGGCGAGGGCGACGCCGGGGGAGACCGCAGCACCGTCTACTTCACCGCCCCGCACCGGGTGGACTTCCGCTCACTGGTCCGCGACCTGGGCGCGACCCTGCGCTGCCGGGTCGAGCTGCGTCAGCTCTCTGCCCGGGACTCGGCGCGGGTGCAGGGCGGCATCGGCTCCTGCGGTCGCGACCTGTGCTGCGCGACCTTCCTCAACGACTTCGAGCCGGTGACCATCCGGATGGCGAAGGACCAGGACCTGCCGCTCAACCCACTGCGGATCTCCGGCGCCTGCGGTCGGCTCATGTGTTGCCTGAAGTACGAACATCCGCTGTATCAAAAGTTCCAGGAGTCCGCCCCGCCGATCGGCAGCCGGGTCTCCACCGCCGAGGGCGACGGCAAGGTGGTCGGGCACAGCGTCCCCCGCGACGCCGTCACGGTACGCCTGGACGCCGACGGCTCCCGCTGCTCTTGCTCCCGCGCCTCCGTCTGTGCCCCCCGCCAAGCCCACGACCAGCACTACCCCGCCTAACCCCTCCTCTGCCCCACCCCTCCCCGCCCCTCCGCCCTCTGCTCGTTGATCATGAAGTTAGCGGCGGACTCGATCTCTCCAACTGCCGCCAACTTCATGATCACGCGAGGCGAGGGTCAGGTGAGGGTGACCGGGGGTTCGGCCAGGCGGGGGGTGAGGGGGGCTCTGGGGGTCAGCCAGGAGGCGGTGGGGGACTGGTCGGGGTTCAACTGCCAGTCGCGGGAGACTCGGTCGACGGCGATCGGGTAGAGGGTCAGGGTGCCGTCGGGGTCGATCCGCATTCGGAGGAAGGACTTGGCGTCCTCGATGCCCTGGCCGGCGAAGAGCTCGTTGAGGTTCACTCCGAACGATCCCGCCACCAGCAGGTAAACCGCCACCACCTGGCTCGACACCAGCCCGATGACCGGGGCGTAGACGACCGCCGCGGCGACCGCCGGCAGCGGCCACGGCCAGTCGTAGAAGGGCAGCGCCAGCCAGGCCCAGGTGCCGGCGGCGGCCAGTCCGACGTGCGCCACCCCGTGGGTGATCCCTAGGATCCAGTGCCGGACGTGGCGTTTACCGCCGGCAGTGGGCGGCTTGGCGAAGAAGGCCGCGCCGAGCAGCGTCACCCCCAGCATGATCACCAGCGGGACGCTGAACAGCCGCTGCTCGGGGCTGTCCGTCCGGTTTGCCGCCACCCCGGCCATGGCCAGCATCAGCAGCGTGTGCAGGGCGCCGAGCAGCGTGGTGAAGCCCGGGTTGCGGAACGGCAGCCGGGGGAAGATCCCCCAGCCGTACCGCCGGGAGCGGGCCGCCTCCGGGTAGCGGGCCGCCAGCTCGTACGGGCGGGTGGCGCTGGCCCGGCGGGACAGGGTGTCCTTCGGCGGCACCTCGATCCGCTCCGGCAGCTTGTGCGTCGGGTACAGGTACGCCCCGCCGCCCCCGCAGGTGATCAGTTGCCGCTCCGGACCGGCGTACCGGGCGTAGTGGTGCAGGTCGCCGGAGACGAGCAGGCGTACGCGGGCGCCGGTGGGGGCGATGATCGTCCGCACGAAGTAGTCGATCGAGTCGTACGCGGTGGGATGGTCCACGGACTTCACCCAGGTGGGCGCGGGCACCGCGAGGATGATCCTGCTCTGCGGCCCCAGCCGGCGGGCCACCTCGTCGAAGTAGGCCAGCTGCGGGTCGTCGAGGTACGACCCGGACTGGTCGTCGAGGCCGAGCAGCCACCAGTCGGCGGGCAGCTCCACCGCGAAGTACGAGCGGGACTGCCCGGTGCCCCAGCCCCCGAAGTGCCGGTCCCGGGACCGGACGAACAGGCGCAGGAACGCGGTCAGGCCGTCGTACCAGTCGTGGTTGCCGGGCACCGCGAAGAGCGTCGGCCGCTCGGGCGGCGCCACCGGCAGCGCCGCCTGGTACGGCCCCTTGCACCGGTCCTCGTACGCCTCGTACGCCGCCGACGGGTAGACCTGGTCGCCCCCCATCACCAGGGTCTGCGCCCGGGGCAGCCGGTGGCCGTCCACCTCCAGCTCCGGCTTGGCGAGCAGGTACGCCACCGAGTACGTGGCGTTGAAGCCGTCGCCCAGGTCGGCCACGTAGTCCAGCCAGAGCCCGCCGTCCGGCCCGACCTGCCGCGCGATCTTCGAATCCAGCGCGTTCTGCAGCTCCCGCTTGTCCAGGTACGCCCCGAACAGCATCGCCAGCAGCGTCCGGATGCCGGTACTGATCAGCAGGAACGGCGCCAGCCAGGGCACCGGCTTGCGCGGGGTGAAGCCCAGCTCCACCGGGTCGAGGCTGCGCGGTCGCCGGGCGGCTCGCTCGCCGGGGGCGTACTCGGCGGGAACGTCGGACCCGGACGTGGGGTGATCGTCGGTCACCCGCCGGAGCGTAGCGCCGACGCGCCGCTACCGCTGTCCGGCGAACGACCAATCGTGCCCCGATGTCCGGGTCTCCGGTGGGGGAACCCCCTCGGCCGGTGGGTGGACCGTGCCGTACACTTGACGATCGTTGCCGCCTTAGCTCAGTCGGCTAGAGCGACGCACTCGTAATGCGTAGGTCGACGGTTCGATTCCGTCAGGCGGCTCCACAGAAAGGCCCAGGTCACCGGCTTGATTGCCGATCATGACCTGGGCCTTTTGCTTGCCGCGGCAGAGCCGAGCAGCCAAGCGAGCAGCCAACCTACTCACCGGACCAAAGCGCCCCCTCCAGTCGTGAGGCCGCTTCCCGTGCGATCTCCGGGGCCACGTGTGCGTAAATGTTGAGGGTGACGCTGATCTGGGAGTGGCCGAGGATCTCCATGACCACGCGGGCGGGTACGCCCTGGGCGAGGAGGACGCTGGCCGCCGTGTGCCGCAGGTCGTGGAGACGAACCTGCCGAAGGCCAGCCCGTCGGATGATCTCCCGGAAGGACCGGTAGTCGTTGCGCGGGTGGATGGGCGTGCCGACGGTGGTGGCAAAGACCAGACCTGGATCCGCCCAGTTGTCAGCGTCGAACCGCTCCGCTACCTGGTGCTCCCGATGGCGGCGGAGTACGGCTAGCACTGTGGGTGGCAGCGGGAGAGTTCGACGAGATCGGGCGGTCTTCGTCTCGACGAACACCAGGCCACCCGTCTCGGGATCCCGCTGCAACTGCCCCCGCACGCGCAGCGTCCCAGCGGCCAGGTCGACGTCGTCCCACCGCAGCCCGAGTACCTCGCCTTGACGGAGCCCGAGCGCGATCCCGATGAGCCACCGAGCCTCCAGCCGGAGGCCTTCGACAGCCTTGAGGAAGCGTCGCGCTTCAGCCAGCGAGTAGGGCCGCACCTCAACGTGAGGCAGCGAGGGCGGCTCCACGAGAGCAGCCGGGTTGCCGGCCGCCGGGTTGTCTAGTCACACCACATGCTTGAGAATCCGTCCCAGCACATGCACGACGTCGCCTTGATTGCTCTTGCTCAGCCGGCTGGACTGTTCGGCGACCTGCCTGCTGTAGCGGCCGTCAACCAGCTTTTTCGACGGCGAGCTGGTCGTCTGGGAGCAGCAGCGCACTGCCTCGCCGGGGCCGCATCAAAGCGGGAACGAGGAAGCCCCGGCTTCTCCGGCTGGGGCTTCGTCATGTCGGTGTCACTCGCAAGCGATGCCGTCGCCGTCGCGGTCCAGCTTGCGAGAGTAGCCGGGGTCGCCGCGGTGTAGCGGCGCCGCGCCGGCCGCACGGACGGCAGAACAGTTCGCGTAGTAGACGTCGCCGGAGTTCCCGCCGGAGGAGTCGTCGGCGTAGTCCCAGTTCTCGAACTGGTCGCAGGCGGTGCCGTCGCCGTTGCGGTCCAGGGCCTTGCGGTACCCGGGTTCGCCCTTCTCGATCGCAGAGATGCCGGCGTTCGCGACGGCGTCGCAGTCGGCGTAGTAGACGCTCGGCGACGGCTTCGGCGAGGCGGTGCGCGTGGGGGAGGGCGAGGGGGAAGGGGAGAGCGAGACGAGCTGCTGCGGGGCGGCGCTCGTCGAGGCTGGGGCGCTCGTCGACGTGGCCGAGGCGTTGCCCTTCTCGTCATCGTCTTCGAAGATCGCGCCGCAGGTGATGATGACAGCCAGGACGCCAAGGGCCAGCAGGAGTTGGGCATCCTTGGACTTGAGAAGCTTTTGGGGGCGGGAGATTTTCACCCCCGGCAGTGTGCACTACCCATGCGACAACCGCCCTGCGTGTCCGCACTCTGCGATCAGTAGCCGCGCTGCGCGCGTCCCTGTCACGGACCGATGAGGGCCTCCGCGCCGTGCCTTGAGGATCATGTCAACCATCTGGTGGGACGCGAGTGTCAAGCGTGTCCCGTGACACGACAGGCCGGCCGCCCGCCGGCAGTGTCGGGCTCCACTTGATGCGTGACGGATCGATGTCAGATGTTGCGTGACACCCTAGGCTAGGTCTTGGCGCGCGTCCTCGATCATTGAGGCTATGCGCCACGTCCTGGACGATCCTTCGGGGTTGTCGCCGAGAGCCACCCACTTCCTCCGACATGCCGCGGAGCGAACGTCGTTCGACCTGTCGGGTGGGCCTACGACGGACGAGCTCCGGTCGCTGCTGAGCCGGCTGCCAGGCGTGGACGTCCAGGCAACGCTGACCCTGTTTCGGCGAGCTGCGGCCCGATACGGGGGGCTGCGTTATCGCAGCCTCGCCTGGTCATTCGAAGAGACCGTCACGTTCGTACCAGTCCCGTGGGCAGCAGACGACTACAGCCCCGAGGACCAGGACGCGATGGCCGACCTCATTGAGCACGACGTCGCGCACCCGTACGCGGTCTGGCTACGCGGCGACGGCACCGTGGTCTACTGCTTCACAGGCCCCAACTCGCCGCCGGTGGTGCCGGTCTTCCCTAACGTCGACGCGCTGCTCGAAGCCGAGGCGCTCTACCAGGAATGCGCCACATGGGTCCCGGTGTCATTCGACGATGCGCCAGGCTTGGCGACAGTCGAGGCACACGCGGCACGCCTGACCCTGATACGGGAGGCGTGCGGGTACACCGAGCGCTGGTGGGAGCAAGACGGTTTCCGGCTACACGTCTGGAAAACGTTCGCCGCCGTGTTCCCCGGCTCTGGCGCCAGATGGGCAGTGTGGGCCCGTAACCGTCCCGGCGAGCTGGCCGCCCGATCCTTCCTATCTCAGGCAAGGGCGTAGCTACTCTTCCTGATCTTGTAACCCATCACCTGGAGCCAATGTGTAACCCGTCATCCGGAGTCGGACAGGCCGACTGCCGGCGAGTTGTTCAAAGTTTCTGTACGTCTTCAAGGCGGCCCTTGACGGGCCGCACGCGCCGCCGCCTGGGCGCGCGCCGGCCGCTGCCGCTGTCGCTCTGCGGCCGTCACGCCGAACGCGCGGCGGCTGGCGCGGACAGCGGAAAGCTCAGCGGGCCGCCACAGAACGACAGACCGTAGACCGTGAGGTGGTGGGCCGGCAACCGGCCGGGCCGCGCGGCCACGAAGCCCGCGCGGCGTAGGGGAACGCACGCCGGCCGCGTCGGCGAGCTGGCGGCAGTCGCGGGGTTGCGGTTAGAGCGCCTCCGGCGGGGGCGCTCCGGCTCCAGGATGGCCGGGGCTGCGCCGGCGGGTCGCGGTCTTTGGGTGGTTGCGGAAGGCCATCCCGCCTGCCCTCGACCCGGGCAAAGCCGAGCAGACCACCGCCCGACCCGCCAGCGTCCGAACGTGCGTCAAGGTCCGCTTGACGTGGCGGGCCGGCCGGCGGCCCGCTCCCCAGGAGGGCGGGTCGATGGCAGACGGGATGGCGAGTTCGACGGCGTCTGCTGCGCCGCCTGCTGTCCGGCGGTGGCGGCCGGTGCCTACCGGTCGGCCGTTGCGCGAGCGATCAGGGGAGGTCCGTGGTCGGGCAGGACGACGATGAACTGCCACGGTCCATGCTCGACCCTGGCAAGCCCGACGGATCCGTTGACGCTAAGCGCCGCGATCAGGGCGGGGCTGCCTTCGACGATTCGGTCCAGCTGGGCGTAGTGCTTGGCCAGGCTGGCAGCGGGGCCGTTGATCCACAGCTTGATCTCGGCACCTTGGCGCATAGCGTCGAGCAGGTCCTCGCGCATCGGTCCCGCCGCAGCCGCCAGGAGCCGGTCGTGCAGGCGTTCCTGTCCGCAGGGCCGGGTCGGCGCGGCGGCGGCCTGCTGCCGGCAGGTCGGGCAGGCCGAGGCGTCCTCATGGTCGAAGAGGTGCCGGTACAACTCGATCTGGTCCTCGACGAGGCCGCACAGGGTTTCCTCGTCGCCCCAAGCGTGCTGCACAGCGGGTGTGAGCGGGTGGATCGCAGCGCCGAACTGGGCCGGGACCCGTGCTGTGGCGAACGACCAGCCTTCTTGATCAGCAGACGTCACGGCGCGAGGTTACCGACCTAAGGCTTGAGGCGTTGCACCTCTGCCGCCAGGATCCATGGCCAGACGCGGGCAAAGAGCCTCCCGGCAGTGCCGGGGCCACAAGATGGCGTGAAACGTCGTCAAGCAGCGATCAACGCTGGCAACCCGGAATGCCGTGTGAGCAAGTGTTGAGCGTCGTCTCCGCTGGTGGCGGAGTAGTGGCTCTGAGTTCCGCTTCAACTCACCTGGGTCGAACCGTTGCCGGGCGTCTGTGGCCGTGTCGGGTTCGCCAGGTGGGGAGTGGTTAGCTTCTAAGTCGTGAAGACGACGGGTTGGCTGCGGGCGTTGCTGGATAGGGGTACGAGGAATCGTCCCGAGGCGTCCTCTGACGCCGAGCCCTACGCCCCGGAGTGCATGTCGCTGCTTGAGTTGGCCCGGCTGCTCGCTGGTCGACGGTACAGCGAGCGCGTTGCCAGTGCATATGTTGAGGTGGTGACCTTCGCATCGGCTGACGAGATCGTGGCGATGCTGAAGGTGCTGCTGGAGGAGGACTGGATAGGTCTTCCGGTCTGGGCGCGAAACCTCGCGTTCCGGCTGGCCTGCCTCCAACGGCCGGAGGATGTCGAGCTGTTGCGTGTGGCGGCCAACGACCTACATGCCTTCGGTCCCGACTGGGACACCATCGCTGCGGAACTTCACCGTCGAGCAGACCGATTGGAGGCCGGGCAGGAAGAGAGCCTTCCCTGACTTCCTCTGCTCCTGAGCGGTTGTCCTGGTGCTGTCGACAGCAACGGCGACAGCAACGGAGACAGGCGGGGATGGCTACGGGTGGACAGCCGCGGATTGCCGCCCGAGGTCAGATGCAGACGCGGACCGGCCTGAACGGAGCGCCCAGAACTTGTAAGCGAGGCGTCAGGGGTCCCCCTCGCGCGGCCAGCGAGCAGCCAAACTGGCGGCACCGACGGACGATCTCGCCGGGCCCCATCGCCACGCGATCGTCACGATCTCTGCGACCCCACCATCATCGGCAAGAAGGAGAGGATGAGCGGGTGACCGACACCCCCGAAGTCGAAGAACCCGACATTGAGCCCGCCGGCGACGGCCGTTTCGCCGACCTGATCGACGCCCGGCTACAGGACCCCGCGTTCACAGCCATGCTGCGCAATGTCTTCACCGACGTCGCGGCGATGTCCAACGCCTTCGCCCGCGTCGGCTCGGCTTCCAATGCCTTAGCGAACGCCGCGGTGGCCTCCAACGCCTTCGCCCGCGTCGGCTCGGCGGCCAAGGCGCTCGCCGGTGCCAACCGGTCGGCGATGCTCACGCAACTCCCGAACTACCAGCGGATCCTCGCCAACCTCACCCCGAAAATCGCCTTCCCCGACTTCGCGGAGCTGTTCCGCCAACATCAGCCAACCAACTGGCACGACGCGACCGGCGACGGCATCAAGACCCTGGACCTGATCGAGCTGGCCCGCGCTGGCTGGCCCAGCGCGTGGGTTCCTGGACCGAAGGTGCTGCGGGCCCTCGTGCTCGCCGCGCCAGCGGAGCGCGGGCGGGTGCTGTGCGACCACGAGGACCAGGTCCTCGACGACTGCGACACCGTACTGGCGGAGGTGGTCGGCGGCCCAAACGAGGTACAGGCGGGCCTACTGCGTCAGGCAGTCGCCGCGGCCCGGCAGTGCTACCACGCCCCGGCTCAGGCCCTAGCCGCCTCCGTCATTGACACCGTGATCCGCGAGTCCGTCTCTCCATGGCAGGGGTACAACGAGTGGCTGCGGCGGCACCCGGACGATGATGACTTCACCATCGGACAGATGCGGTACGTGACCACGATGGCGCCGGTGCGGCCAGCACTTGAGCGTTTCTACCCTGAGAAGGGTGACCCGGTGCCCGAGGCGTTCAACCGGCACGCGAGCACGCACGCGGTGGGGGATGTGCAGTACACGCGGACAAACGCGTTGGTTGGCGTGCTGCTGGCCGTGTCGATCGTGCGGGAGCTCCACGCCGAGTATGCCGAGAAGACCGAGGACGGGCCGCCGGAGGTGGAGGGCGCGTAGAAGGGGTGGCATCTACCGGCCGTTGGTTGCGCCTGCGGAAGGCTCAGCTGGCTGAACCGCGTTCGTTGAGGAAGTCGCAGTCGATGGGCACCATGATCACATGGCACAAATCCGGCACAACCGAGCGCGAGTGACGACGGAAGGTGCCGGAAACCGACGGAAGGCGTTTCAGCAGGTCGGAAGCCGTGTCAGGGACCGCGCGGGAGGTCGGGAGGCTAGGGCTCTTACTTCCAGGGGAAATGCACGAACCGGCCCTCAGCCAGCCGAGCGCCGGCCGCAGAGGCAACTTGACATCAGTGGTTGACATCATCGGTGGCGGCCGAGGCCGGACCGGGACGATGTCGCCTCGGGTTCGAACCCCACGGACGTCAGCGGACGCTGCGACTCTTGCCGCAAGCGCCTTGTAAGCGAGGCGTCAGACAGCGAGGCAGCAAGAAGGCAGCATGAGCATCGGTGCGGTCAACCCCGAGCACGAACCGACGGGCGACGCAAGGTTGGCACGACAGTGATCACTCCTTGCCTCTAAGCCTGTAGAGCGATGGAATGAGCACCAGGCTTCGGGCGCTCGGTAGTTGCGGACATGGGCCGTCCCTGCGGCCGGCATCGGCGTGCTCGCAGAGCACCGCGAGCAGGGGCCCGTTCCGAGATGGTGAGGGAGCATCCAGTGACCATGGCCGACCGCGTTGAGGGCCAGCGCCAGCTCAGTGATCTGTTTGAAGAGATCTTGCAACTTCAAGCCAGCTGGTCAAGTGCGAACACTCCTGAGATGCAGCGCCGGGGCGTGCTCGTGCGGCAGGAGGGACCAGCACTGGTCCGAGCGCAGCTCGAAGCCTATTTCAGCGAACCTCCCTTCGATGTAGAGGTAGAGGGCCGAGACGGTACAGGGCTGAAGACGCGTGTGCCCTGGATGCGGGTGTTCTCGAAGTCACGCTCGCCAAGAGCGACGGATGGCTGGTACGTCGTCTTCCTGTTCGCGTTTGACGGTTCGGCCGTCTACCTCTCCCTCAACCAAGGCACGACGGTGCCGCGCCAGTTCACGCAGCGGCCGACCGAGCAGCTCCAGGCCCGTGTTGCGTGGGCGCGTGCAGCCCTTGCCGCCGCCGGCCAATACGACCTGTCGGCGCTGCTTCCGAAGATCGATCTCGCCGACGATGGCCTGGGCCGCGGGTATGAGCGGGGGAATGTCTTCGCGATTCGTTACGACCGCAACAGCCTGCCAAATGGTGCGAGGCTGGGTACCGACCTGGGGCGGATGGTCGAGCTCCTGGGGGTCCTGTACGCGGCATCGGGAGAGCCGACTTGGTCGGACGCAGTTGCGGAGGTAGCTGCGACGAAACCGCGACCTCCGCTTAGCGACGTGCCAGCCTTCATCGCATGGGTCCGGCAGACCTACGGCCCAACGTTGGTCGACTCTCGAGAGACAGCGGAGCAGCGGGCTCGTGCGCTTTTGAACGAGTTCAGCGGCAAGATGAGCGTCGAGCAGGCCGTGGCTCTCGGTGAACTGTTCAACACAGGAGAGTGGGGCGGCGTCCTCCGCCATAACCGGTTCAGCCCGGCCTTCGCTGGGGCCGCCATGCAGCGGCTCGTCGAGCCCTTAGACAAGTTCAACGACTCGACCGATCGCATCTGGCGGCGGCCGGAGGACGAGGCCCTGCAGTACGTAGACGAGATTCTCAGGGACACCCAAGCTTTCCCGGGCGCCGGACGCTCCTACCCGACCATGTTGATGTATCTGCGCGACCCAGCGCGCTACGCGATCTGGCTCCAAATCACGCATCGCGGACTCATCGCACTGCACCGCCTGAGCGAGCCCAACAACAGGGGTGGCGGCTCTGAACGGTATCTCCGGTACTGCGAGGCGGCGCTGAACTTCGCCAAGGAGTTCGACCTGCAGCCTCAGGAGATCGACGCCGTCTTGGCGGAGGCGGCTCGCGCCGCGGTCGAGGAGTCGACCAGCCCGGCTGAGGAGATGGCAGCACTCGTTGCCGACGTCGAGGACGAACCTGCGCCGGCGGACCAGGCAGAAAAGCACGAGTACCCGCTGGCCGACGTCGCAGCCGCAACACACCTACCTCAAGAGCAGCTCGAGGAGTGGGTCGCCCTGCTCCGAGGAAAGAAGCGGCAAGCGCTCTTCTACGGCCCACCGGGCACCGGTAAGACTTTCGTCGCCGAACAACTCGCACGGCACCTCGCAGGAGCCATGGGCGAGGTAGAGACGGTCCAGTTCCACCCCTCCTTCTCATACGAAGACTTCCTTGAGGGGCTACGACCTGACGCCACCGCGAACGGTGGAGGCGTTAGCTACGCACCTCGGCCAGGCGTTTTCAAGCTCTTCTGTGACCGAGCCCGCGACAAGGAGGGCACCTACGTCTTCATCATCGATGAGATCAACCGAGCGGAGTTGGGTGCCGTCCTCGGCGAGCTAATGCTCCTCCTGGAGTACCGCGGCAAGCGATTGGTGCTGCCCTACTCCCAGAAGAAGTTCTATGTCCCGGACAACGTCATCGTGTTGGCGACGATGAACACCGCCGACAGGAGCCTCGCACTCGTCGACTTCGCTCTCCGACGGCGCTTCCACGCCTTCGAGATGCGCCCCAGCAGGCCGGTGCTGGAGAGCCACCTCGCAGTCGCGGGCCCCGGGGGCGAGCAGGCAGACCTCGTTCTGAAGTTCTTTGACATCGTTCAGGACGGAGTGAACAACGACGACTTTTCGCCAGGCCACTCTTACTGGATGGGCGAGGATGGGACCGCACAAGGCCTCGATCGCGTATGGCGCTACGAGCTACTTCCCTACCTGGCGGAGTACTGGTTCGAGCACCGTTCGTACCTCGACGAGCTCGACGCGCGGGTCACAAAGCTCCTGTCCGAGGAGGCATAGCAGGTGGAGGTAACTGAGTATCGCCCAACGCAGCTAACCCTCGACCAGGGCGACCTCGACTACCTGCTCACCCTGGTTCGGTCCGCTTCGGGCGACCGGAACGACGCCCGTGTGTTTCAGGCACTCACCCCCACCCACAAGGCCGGCGTTTATGAAGTCACACCGGGTCCGTACGTCGGACGTCTGGGGCTGCCGTCGGGCCGCTGGATCGACTTCCGGAGCCGGTTCCCATTTGAGGACGTGATTGAACTCATCCGGCGGTCAGCAAGGCATCCGATCCGAGCAGACAAATTGCGGGTCGACGCACACGCTGAGACCTTCCTGACCGAGGCAATCGCCCTCGCCTTCGCCCGCGAACTGGAATCCCTCGTCGGGCAAGGCCTCGCCAAGGGCTACGAGCAGATCCGACACCACCGGCCCCCCTACCCAGGACGCCTTGACGTCGCGTACCACGTTGGGCGTCTCGCCGCTCGACCAGACCGGCTTGTCACCATCGGCCGGCACTTGACCACCAACGTTCCCGTCAACCAGGCCGTCGCGGTCGCACTGGACGTACTCTCTCGGGTTCCCCTGGCCCGAGAAGTCAGCACCCGCCTTGCGCGATTGGCACCCGCTTTCGTCCGTGTTAGACGGGCACCGATACGCGCCGAGGATGTCGGGCGCTTAACGCTCACCAACCTCACGCGCCGCTACCGGCAGGCACTTGCGCTCGCGGAGGCCATCCTGCGGTCCCAATCTCTGGCACCACGCTCGGCCGGCCTCGCCGGCGGCTCCCTGCTGTTCTTCATGCCGAAGGTATGGGAGGCATACGTCAATCAATGGCTTGCCGAACAATGGCCCGAGCACCGGATCGTCGCCCCCCACCGGTTCCGGCTGACGAAGGACGGCCAAACGGCAGAAGCTGATGCCACTGTCTGGGCCGGCAAAGATCTTGTCGCCCTGTACGACGCCAAGTACAAGTGGCCCGGCTCGACTCCCGATCGCAGCGACCTCTATCAGATGATCACCTACTGCGAGCGACTTGGCCTCGAACACAGCACACTTGTCTATCCCGTTGTCACCCCTAGGCGCTCGGTGACTGTAGGCAACAAGACCGTTCACATGATCGGCGTAGCGCCCAGCTTCGCGCCCCTTCCGCCCATAAAGGACGTGGTCGATATGGCTGGAATCTGAGAGCCCAGATTCCGGTGTCCATGGCGAGGAGCGCAAGGGAGTTCGAAGGCGGGCTGCGAGCTGTCATGGCCGCAGGCTTCTCACATGGTCGTGTGCTGGCGAGCAGCCAAGCAAGCAGCCAAACCGGCGAGCCGTAGCGAACGATCGCGGACGCGGACATCAACTTGAGCAGAAGGACCAGGCGGCCGACCAGCGCTGTGGTACCGACTCGTAATGCGTAGGGCGACGGTTCGATTCCGTCAGGCGGCTCGGTACAGAAGCCCAGGTCATCGGCCTGGGCTTCGCCGTTTCCCGAGATCGATTACGCCGCCGCTGGCGGGCCGAGTCCTTAGATAGTCCTTGTCCCGTGCGGCGACCGCTTCGTCCAGGCGGTTGGCGACGGCGTCCAGGTCGTCACCGAACAGCCCCGCATACACGTCAAGGCGTCCGCCGGTCCGTTCCACTCGCGCGAGGACTCCCGGAGCCGAAAACATCTTGCCGCTGATCCCTGGCCTCGCCGCCGTCTCAGCTGGTCTCGGCATCTATCGGGTGAGGGGGAGGAATGGCGAGTCACACCTCATCGCAGCGAACAGCTCGACCTTGCTCCGGGGCATGCTGCCGCTCCCTCAGACAAGGCCCTCGTGAAGGAATCGCGCTCAGCGCCTCGTCTCGTACCTGGTCAGGATCACGCCGCCGGGGAACGTCCGCGTCTCCACCAGGTTCAGGTTCACCCAGCTTTCCAGCGCGGTGAAGAACGGTGTGCCGCCGCCCACGAGGACCGGATGGGTGACGATCTCGTACTCGTCGATCAGCCCGGCCCGCATGACCGCCCCGGCGAGTGTTGCGCCACCGACCCTCATCGGCCCGCCGTCCTCGGCCTTGAGCCGGGTGATCTCGGCGATCGCGTCGCCGGTGACCAGGCGAGTGTTCCAGTCGACCTTGTCGATCGTTGAGGAGAACACCACCTTCGGCGTGTCCCGCCAATTCCGCGCGAACTCGATCTGCGCCGGGGTGGCGCCCGGCTGCTGGTCGCCGGTCGGCCAGTAGGCGCTCATGGTCTCCCACAGTCGGCGCCCATACAGAAACAGGCTGATCACCCGCTCCTGATCGAGCCACCACTGGAACAGCTCATCGCTCGGCCCGCTCCAGCCGAGGTCGTCGCCGGGCGCGGAAATGTAGCCGTCCAGGCTCAGGTTCATGCCGTAGATCAGTTTCCGCATAGCGCCATGCCTTCCGTCAGTCGGTCTCGGAAGACTAGACCAGTCGAGCGGAGGAAACTGATCGGTGCGCAATCTGTTCATACGGAACGGCTCCTGACCCTCGCTCAAGACTTCCAAGCCGCTCGTCCCGTACACCTTGGTTCGTGCCATTAGGGCGGGTAAACCACGGTCACTCGCGGGCATTGGTCGAGGCACTTACACGCGGCGGAGATGCCTTCATGATGGCTTCGCTCGATTTCCCAAGCCGACAGTCTGGGAGCCACGCGTGGGAGCCACCGGGGCGAACGGCGCCGGACGAGGCCGGACCGATCCAGTTGCCGCAAGCGTGGCGACTAGGGCGACGCGGACGTTGCCGAACGGCTGTGGAGTGGTCTTGGGGATCTACGGATCAGGCGGTCGGTCGCGCGACAGGCGGCAGTCCTCATCCAGTCCTCAAGAGGTCGTACCGCGCCCACCGACGCTGTGAGATGCCGAGAGGCTTTTCCGCTGCTAGACCCCCATAGACCCAGGTCGGCGGGACGGGAAGTTTGATCTCGTAATGCGTAGGTCGACGGTTCGATTCCGTCAGGCGGCTCGGTACAGAAGCCCAGGCCAACGACCTGGGCTTCGCCGTTTCCTCAGGTCGATCACGCCGCGTCAGGAATGCGAAGGAGACGGCGAGGGCGTCGGCGAGGCCACTACCTGCAGAACTCGTTGCCGAAGCTCGTCACGCATCGAGCGGTGGGGAGGGGAGAAGGCGGCGTCTTCCAGCGATTTGGGAAAGATGCGCCGGATGCTGTCCCCGTTTTCTGCGCCGTCCTTGGGGGCCTGGTATGTGACGGGCGGACCCAGGTGCAAGGCGATTGGCATCCCCAGCCCGGAGAGCTGGCTGAGGTCGAGACCAGCCGGCCCCTGGGCGACATCGGCCGGCCCCAACCACAGGCAGTCGACCCACGTGTAGATGGTGCGCACGTCTTCCACGGTGTCAGCCCAATCCGGCTCCACCCCGAACACCGACGCCACGCAGACCGGGTGCGGCCCTGGTTCCTCAGTGACTTCGGTCCGAAAGGTCGGGTCGTGTTCAACCACCTCCACGACCCGCGCGGCGAGCTGGTCGCGCAGCGGCTCCGGGGGAAGCTTCCGCGGGCTTGGCGCGGACATCCACTTCACGACGAAGACACCACACGCCGCGACGACCAGCAGCGCCACCGTCAGCACCCACCATCGCCGCATGTGCGCGCCTCCCTGTTCGATTCACGCGATACCAGAGCGACGTGGCCAGCGGTTCCCGCTGAGGGACCACTCCGGCCCTGCCAGCGCGGACGTTCAGATCCGCGCAGTCAGGTGCTGCCCTGATCGGCGAGGGCGACGTCTGTGGGCACGTTCTCGGTTCACAGGCGTGACGGTAGCCGACCGCGCGAGGCCACTGTGCCCCCTGACCGCGCGATCACCACGACACCCGGTCATGCCGGTGCGCAAATGCCGAGCAGACGCCAGACCGCTTCGCGCCCGTAGCCGGAGTAGAGAGCCCGACTGAAGCAGTGGCGATCGGTGCCATGCGCCACCGATGCCAAGTCAGCCGGCCGTTCGGGCGCCGAGCAACAGCAGTGACTTGCCCACCGTCGTGCGCGCGGCAAGTGCCCGGTGGGCATCACTGGCCTGCTCCAGCGGGTAGGTGGCGCCGATCGCCGGCCGCAGCCGTCCCTCCGCGGCCCGTTCCAGTGCAAGGCCCAGCAGTTCGCGCACGGTCTCCTGGTTCGGTGGGCCGTCCAACAGCGGAGCGAGCACCCGTACGCGGCGGCGCGAGGCCGACTCAGGGTCCGGTGCGGCGAAGCCGTCGGCGGTGCCGTAGGTGACGAACCGGCCGCCGTCGGCCACCGCGTCCAAGGCGGCCGTGCCGAGCGGGCCACCCGCCCCGTCGTAGACCAGCGCGGCGCCGCCACCGGTCACCTCCCGCACCCGCCGGATCCAGTCCGACCGCGTGTAATCGACGGTAACCTTCGCGCCCAGCTCGCGGGCCAGTGCCAGTTTGGCGTCGCTGGACGCGGCGGCGACCACCCGGGCGCCGGCGTCGACGGCCAGCTGCACCAGCAGCGATCCGGCTCCACCGGCAGCCGCTGCGACCAGCACCCATTCGCCCTTCTCCGGCGTGCCCAGCCGGTCCAGTCTGAGCGCGGTCACGCCGTCGTGCACCAGCGCGGCCGCTGCCTCGATGCCCAGTCCGTCGGGCACCGGCATGATCTCCTCGACGTCCGCAACGACCCGTTCGGCGTAACCGGTGCTGGACCGTACGACCACACGCCGACCGATCCATGCCGAGTCCACCCCCTCGCCGGTCTCGACCACGGTGCCCGCTCCTCCGCCACCCGGCACGTACGGCAACGTCCGCGGGAAGAAGTCCTGACCCCAGCCGCTGCGCAGCAGGGTGTCGAGGAGGATGACGTCCGCCGCAGCCATGCCGACGACGACCTGGCCGGATCCGGGCACCGGGTCGGGCAGTTCCGCGGGGGACAGCACCTCCGGACCGCCGAACACAGCCACCTGGATTGCGCGCATGTGCAGCACCCCTTCACATGAGACAGCGTCATGGCCAGTGTTCAAGCTGAAGCTTGGTTGAGGTCAAGGTGCACTGAGGCAGGGAGACCTGGCGACTGCCCGACGAGGAGATCTCGATCCCTCCGGTTGGTACGCTGCGCGCCCACAAGAGGTGGGAGAGACGTTGTGGGCAGATTCCTTGACCGGTGCCGTAAGCGCGCTGACCCGGTTGAGGCCGAACCCGCAGATGGGATGCGGCAGGCCGCCGAGCTGTGTTTCTGCTGCGGGCAGCCGACCGATATCCGTGACCGGCAGGCGCGGTTCCGGCTGCCTGATCCTGTCCTCGACACACGCAGGCAGCATCGGGCACGAGGTGCCTGGCTGAGTCATGCGACCCCGGACGCTTCGGTGATGATGCAGGTTCCCGGGGTGGGCGCCTTCGTGCGGGCGCTGCTTCCCGTGAAGCTGACCGGTGGCTTCAGCGCTACGTTCGGGGTCTGGGTCGCCCTCGATCCCGCTGACCTCCAGCGCGCGTCCGCAGTGTGGTGGGGTCCGGAGTATCAGAACCTACGGCTCCAGGGTTGGCTCGCGAACGCCCTCCCGGTCTGGGGCCTGCAGGCTGCCCCGGTCGAGTTGGAGGTGCGTGACCCGGAGCAGACGCCCTATTGCGCACACAGTTCTGATCCCGGTCTGGCCAAGGTACTCGCTGAAATCTGGCCGCATGAGGATGTGCTGCCCAAGCTGCCATGAGCTGCCGCCGCCGGCAGGAAGCTGGCGAGCGCGACCCACGGTACGGCCAACCATCGACCTCGGTGCAGGTTCCGGACCGGTGGCCGGGTGTTGATCACCATCTGGCCATCGGCTAACGTGCGCGCCCGTGAAGCGTATTCGTGTTGGCTCCGCTGTGTTCGCCTGTGCCGCCCTGATGACTCTCACCGCGTGTGCAGGGGAGGACACCACGGCCGGGTCCACGCCGCCTGCCTCCGTGGCGCCCTCCTCGGCAGCCGCCTCCGCCTCCTCGGCGCCGTCCTCGCCCGCTGCGGCGGCCATGAGCGACAAGAAGCTGTGCGAGTCGGCGAAGAAGGCTGGGGACGAGATGAAGGCGGAACTCGTCGCCGCCGTGTCGTCCGGCCAGGAACCGTCGCCGGCCGTGTTCAAGCAGATCCTGACCGATCTGGACAAGAAGGTGACCACGGTGGCCGCCGCCGGGGGCGACAGCAAGGTGGCCACCGCCCTGAAGGACTTCGGCGTGGAGGCATCCAAGGCGGCAGCGTCGGCGAACCCGGCGGAAGCGGCCGACAACCCCGCCTTCGAGAAGGCCGGCGCGGACATCACCACCGCCTGCAAGGTGGCCGGAGTCAGCGTCATCTTCTGACGGCACCGCATCGAGCGCTGAGCCGTAGGCATCGCCGCGGTCACCGGGAGCCACGCAGCCGGCTTCCGGTGACGGCGGCGATTCGATCTTCGCCACGGTGGCGGCCTGCCGACCGCCGGGGAGTTTTCCGAGGTACGGCGCATGCCGACGGAATCATCCGAAGCTTCGCGCTACGACGGTGACCACGACGAAGAACGCGATCAGCACCGCCGAGCCGACTCGAACCGGGCCTGACCGACCGATCAGGCCCACCACCAGCGCCGCGGCCAGGCCCAGCAGCCAATTGGCCGCCTTCGGGATGCCGATCGGGCTCGAAGCCCACCTGGCCGAGGGCCGCCCGGCCGTAGCCCACGAGGGCGGCACCCCCGACCCAGACGAGCAGGACCCAGCCGCACCGGCTGCCGGGACGCTCAGTGAGCCGCGACCCGTGGCGGGTGAGCGTGCCGAGCAGGTAGGTCACCGTCAGCAGCGCCATCGCGCCGACGAGCAGCACGACGTCCAGGCCGACGAAGAGGGCGAGCAGCACCCACGGGCCGCTGTCGGTCCCGCGTAGGAAGAGGGCGGCCGCCACCCCGACCACGACCGCCTGCCCCACCGCCAGGCGGTTCGGATTCGCCAATGGTCGGGCCGGACGCTCGACCACGATCAGAACCCCGAGGCCGTACGCGCGGCCGGCCGATTGCAGTGGCGCCGCAGCGGCCGGGCGGCACCTTCGCCAGCGGTTGGCGTCGACGCACCCGGGTGCGGCAGCCGCTCGGGTCGGCGATCGGGTCGGTACTCGAAGTGCCACCACTCGTTGTCGTACACCCGGTGCAGATGGTGGCGGGCGCCGTGCTGCTCCAACCAGCGCGCCCCCTCGACGGGCCGTACGTCGAGCGCGGTTCCCGCGACATGCCGCGACTCCTGCGGTGGCAGTACCCGCCGTCGCGCCGACTCCGGTGAGCCGGTGCGTCGGATCGCCTCGGCGAAGAGGCGGGCCTGCTCCTCGGCGGACCGGTGTCCCGAGGTGAGTCCGATCAGCTCACGATCGCGCCACAGGGCCTGCGTGCGGGCCGCCTCGAAGGCCGCACGAGTCCCGGGCGTCAGGCCGGCCAGATCCTCGGCGGGGAAACGCATCGCCAGCGCCCACTGGCAGGCCACGTGCCGCGCTCGGCCGCGGGCGACGACGAGCGCCAGGGGCAGCAGCAGCACCGCGAGCAGCAACGTGACGACCTTGTACGCACGGTCCCGGCGCCGAGCGGACCGAGCCGCGGTCATGATGTGCGCCCGCCGGGCGAGATGGACGACGGTCAACCTGATCCCGGTCGTCCTGGCCGGTCGCCGTCGACGCCGATGGCGCTCTGATGTCGCTGTCGAGCGCCCGGAAGGCTCCTCACCATCGATGGAATCCATGAGGGCAGGCTTCCGTAAGTCCTACCTGCACGCCTGGGTACCGCTACTCATCGCACAGCGCAGCTCACAATCTGATCAGCCTGCGGCTTGCTGACCTGAGTCCCGATCAGGCGGGCCACTGCTCGGCGAGCAGTCCGTAGATCAGGGTGTCCGTCCATTCGCCCTTGGTCCAGTGGTCCCGGCGCAGGTGCGCCTCCCTGACCATGCCCACCCGTTCGCACAGCCGCGCCGACGCCTCGTTGCGGGCATCGACGTGAGCGAAGACGCGGTGCATGCCGCAGTGCGCGAACGCCACGTCGATGAACGCGCGCACCGCCTCGGTGGCGAACCCGCGACCCGACACCGACGGGTGGAAGGCCCAGCCCATCTCGCCGCGGGACAGCGTCTCATCAGCCGGCCACAGGATCACGTCCCCGACGACCTCGCCCTCGTGCTCCGCCACGAGCGCCAGACGGGACTCCGGGCCGGTGATGCCCAAGCTGCTCAGCCGCCTGGTGACCACCGTCGTCGCGAACTCGCGCGTCCACGGCTCCCACGGGATGTAGCGGGCGACGAGCGGGTCGCTGTAGTACGCGAGCAGGGCATCCACGTCGTCGGCCCGGTACCGGCGCAGGAGCAGTCGTTCGGTACGGATCGGCAGTGCCAGCTCAGACATGCCGCCCAGTATCAGCTCTGCCGACCGACGGCGCGGGCCCGGGCACGGACGCCCGAGCGGCCGTCGCGCCGGTACAGTCTCCGCCCATGATCGACACCGATGACGTCGCTCCCGGCTGGGCCGCCATCGACGCCGCACTGGACCGGCTGTACCCGGGCGTCGAGCCGAAGCACTACGGCACTCTGATCAAGTGGACGCTGGGCGGGCCCGATCCGTTGGACGGCCTGAGCGTCTACCCGCGCGCCGACCACTGGCACTTCATCAGCTACGGGATGTCGGAGCTGTACTCCAAGGAGTCCGACCACGCCGACGAGTCGGGCTGGGGCTTCGAGTTCACCTTCCGCGTCGCCAGGACGGCCGCCGAGAGCGACCCGCCGATGTGGGCGGCGAACCTCCTGCAGAACCTCGCCCGGTACGTCTTCAACTCCGGCAACTCGTTCGCGCCCGGTCACCACCTCGACCTCAACGGTCCGATCTCCCTGGCCGAGCCCGACACCGGCATTCGGGCGATCGCCTTCACCGACGACCCCGAACTCGGGGTCATCGACACTCCGCACGGCCGGCTCCGGTTCCTGCAGGTCGTCGGGCTCACCCTCGACGAGTACGCGGCGATCGAACGCTGGGACGCCCGGCCGCCTGCTCGCGGCGATGTCGCCGAGCCTGCCCCTGCTCGTCACCGACCTCCGGCGCGGCAACCTGACCGACCAGCCGGGCATCGCCGCCGCGGTGGAGGAGGGCGTACGACGGGACGGCTCTTCCACCGGCTCCCTCTTCGTCGAGGAGGCCGGCTGGCGTACGGAGAAGAGCGGCTGGGCCCGCCGGACGTCGACGACCACGGTGCGGGTCGGCGCGAACGCGGCGGCGCGGATCGGCCGGGTACTGCAGGGGCGCCTGCCATTCGGTCGCGGCCTGCTCGTCGAGGCGCAGGACGGTGGCGTCGGGTTCCGGCCGGGCGAGCGGTTCAGCGTCAGCGAAGCCGGCAACGGGCTCCTGGAGATCGAGGTTCCGCCGGCCGTACTGACGGAACTGATCCAGGTCCTGCGGCCGATGGCCGGGACCTACCGGCTGGCGAGCGCACCGGAACTCCTCGTCGAGATCGTCAGGTCGCAGATCCGCGACCAGGAGGGTGCCGTCGTCGCCGAGATCGGCTGATCCGTTCACGACATCAGCTCGAAAGGGGCCGCACGAGACACCGTGCGGGAGCCGGTGGGCGCCCCTACCCCCGGTACAACGACTTGAGGTACTCAGGGCCGTAGCGGCGCTCCAGGTCGGCGAGGCTCTCCGTGGTGTTCTCGACCTCCTTGATCAGCCGGGCCCGGGTCGGCAGCACGTCCGGCTGCCAGGTCTCCGGCTGCCACAGCTCGGAGCGGAGGAACGCCTTCGAACAGTGGTAGAAGATCTGCTCGACCTGGACCTCGATCGCGAGGATCGGCCGGTGCCCCTTGACCACCATGTCGTCGAAGTACGGTGCGTCCCGCAGCAGCCGCGCGCGGCCGTTGATCCGCAGGGTGTCGGTGCGCCCGGGGATCAGGAAGAGCAGCCCGACGTGCGGGTTGTCCAGGATGTTGCGGTAGCCGTCGGCGCGCCGGTTGCCCGGCCGCTCCGGGATCGCCAGGGTCGTCTCGTCCAGCACCATGGCGAAGCCGGCCGGGTCGCCCTTGGGTGAGACGTCGCAGCTGCCGTCCGCTCCCGCCGTCGCGATCAGGCAGAACGGCGAGGCCGCCAGCCACTGCCGGTCCCGCTCGTGCAGCACGACCCGTTCCTTGGCGACCGCCCGGGGCATCGGTGCCCCCAGCAGGTCGCGCAGCTCCTCGTGCGAGGTGATCTCCACCGTCACGTCCGCCTCCCCCGTGCGTTGACCTCGGTGGCGGTCCGGCGAAGACACCGACCGCCGTCCGTCAGCCTAGGCGGGCGTGGCGAGCGCGAGGTTTGCCCATGGCGGCGGCGGGTACCGCCTCACACAGCGCCCCCGATCCGAGCAGTGGAGGCCCGCCATGGAGAGCCGTCTGAAGGTGCTCGGTCACCCCGTGCACCCGATGCTGGTGATGTTCCCGGTGGCGCTCCTGGTCGTCGGCACCCTCTTCGACATCGTCGACACCGTCGGCGGTCCCGACTTCCTCGGCGAGGCGGCGTACTGGAACATCACCGTCGGTCTGGTCGGCGGCCTGCTGGCCGCGGCGGCCGGGGCGTTCGACCTGCTCGCCATCCCGGCCGGCACCCGCGCCAAGCGGGTGGCGCTCACCCACGCCGCCGCGAACGTGGCGGTCATCCTGCTCTTCGCCGCCGTCTGGGTGGTCCGGCTCAACGCCGAGTCCCGGGCGGCCGGCGGCGCGCTGATCGCCATCGAGGTGGTCGGCGTGGCCATTCTCGGTGTCAGCGCCTGGCTCGGTGGCGAACTGGTGGACCGGCTCGCCGTCGGGGTGGACCGCGAGGCCGGCCTCGACGCCCCCAGCTCACTGCGGCCCCCGGCGGCCACCCAGCGGATCGGAGACGTGCGATGACGGAACGGCCCGGTGGATTCGGTCGCGGATGGCGAGGCCGGCAGCAGGGCTGGGACCCGATGGGGGAGCTCCAGTCGCTGCGGTCGGAGCTGAGCCGCCTGGTCGGCGGCCGGGGCGGCTCGTCGGACGTCGACCTGAGCGAGACCGCCGACGGCTGGGAGGTGGTCGTCCGGCTGCCCGGGGTGGCGCCGGAGGAGGTCGCCGTCGAGCTCGATGACCGGGAGCTGTGCGTGCGCGCCCGTTCCGAGGCGGAGGTCAACGCCGACCACGGCATCCCGGGCGGCTTCGAGACCCGCGGCTTCGAGTACCGGATCGACCTGCCGTCCCGAGTGGACCCGGACGCCATCGACGCGGTGATGGACCACGGCCTGCTGCGGGTCCGCCTGCCCCGGGCCAAGCGGCCCGCGCCGCGCACCATCACCGTCGGCCGCGCCGGCCTGCACGGCGGTCCGGCCGCCGGGGGTACGAGCAGGCTGGCCGATCCGGCGGCGGACCGGGAGATGCACCACCCGGACACCACCGCCGACGAGATCGACCGGCCGTAGCACCCAGGTGGCCACCGCGTCCCTGCTCGGCCCGGTCGGCGAGCGCGTGCCCGACGTGCGGCGCATCGCCGTGCTGCGTGCCAACGCACTCGGCGACTTCATCTTCGCGCTGCCCGCGCTGGAGTCGCTGCGGGCCGCGTACCCGGAGGCGGAGATCGTGCTGCTCGGCGCGCCGTGGCACGCGAAGCTCTGGCGCGACCGGCCCGGCCCGGTGGACCGGGTCCTGGTGATCCCGCCGGCTCCCGGCATCCGCGACCCCGGCCCCGACGAGCCGCCCGCGTCCATGGACGACTTCCTGGAGCGGACCGCCAAGGAGGGCATCGACCTGGCGTTGCAGATCCACGGCGGCGGTGGGAACTCCAACCCGCTGATCAACCGGCTCGGGGCCCGGGTCACCGCCGGGCTGCGGGCCGAGGACGCGCCGCCGCTGGACCGGTGGATGCGGTACGTCTACTACCAGCACGAGGTGATCCGCTACCTGGAGGTGGTCGCCCTGGTCGGCGCCCCGGCCACCACCGTCATCCCGACGCTGGCGGTCACCGACGCCGACCGGGCCGAGGCGCGGGCGGTGCTCGGGGAGCCGGAGCGGCCGCGGGTGGCGCTGCACCCCGGGGCCACGGACAGCCGCCGGCGCTGGCCCGCCGCCCGCTTCGGTGAGGTCGCCCGGTCGCTGCACCACGACGGGTACGAGGTGCTGGTCACCGGCACCCCCGCCGAGCGGGAGCTGGTCGACGAGGTGGTGGTGGCGGCCGGTGTGCCGGTACGCCCGCAGGTCGGCACGCTCAGCCTCGGCGGCCTGGCCGCCGCGTACGCCGAGTGTGCGCTGGTGGTCTCCAACGACACCGGCCCGCTGCACCTGGCCGGCGCGGTCGGCACCTCGACGGTGGGCATCTACTGGCTGGGCAACCTGATCAACGGGGCGACGCCGCTGCGCGCCCGGCACCGGCCGATCGCCTCCTGGACCACGCACTGCCCGGTCTGCGGGGTGGACTGCACCCCGGGGATCTACCCGCACCGGCCCGGCGACGGCGACTGCCCGCACCGGGACTCGTTCGTCACCGACGTGCCGGTGGTGGAGGTGCTGGAGGCCGCCGCCGAACTGCTCCACCCGGAGCCGGGCGCGCCGCGCTGACCGCCCGCGCTCAGGCCGGCTGCGGGGTGTCGGACTCGGCGAGGACGACCTCCCAGGCCTCCACCTCGCGTTCGGTGACCGTGGTCGGCGACTCCAGGTGGTACGCCCCGCTGGGCAGCACGCCGGCGCCGCCGTGGCGCGCCATCACGGCGAGTTGCGCGGCGACGTCCTCGCCCTGGTGCTTCTCGGGCAGCCGCCGCCAGAAATCGAAGCCCCCGGAGTCGACCAGCGCCGCCCGGTCGTAGAGCACGCAACCGCCGACCCAGGAGATCTTGTACGCCCGCCAGGCGCCCGGCGGCAGCCCCAGCTTGCGCGTCACGTGCAGCAGGTTCGCCGCCGGGTGGATCGACGCCCGCTGCCACTGCGGGGTGTCCGGGCGGATCCGCTCCGGCACCACGGGCCCGTCCCATTCCTCGTAGTGGCCGTGGGTCTCCGGGCGCACGTCGTCGGCGTACGACAGGCCGTGCACCGCGTTGCCGACGAAGCCGCAGCCCAGCTCGCCGATCGCGGTCACCAGCCGGTGCAGGGTGCCCGGCTCCAGCCAGACATCGTCGTCGAGGCAGAGCACGTACCGCGCCGCCGACCGTCCGAGCAGGTACGCGCGGTGTTCGGCCAGCCCGCGCCGGGGCAGCCGGCGGGTCAGCAGCACCGGGTGCGCCCGGTGGCGCAGCGTCCGGACCATGGTGGCCGCCGCCGGGTGCGCGTACGCGGGCTCGCCGTCGGACTGGTCGCTGACCACAACCCCGAACCCCGGTACGCCCTGCTGGGCGGCGAGCCCGGAGAGGGTGACCGCCAGCTCGGCGGGGCGGTTACGGGTCGGGATCAGCACGTCGAGCTGCCGGGGCCGGCGGAACTCCTCGGCGCTGCCGAGGTCGAGCGGTCGGTTCACGCCGGCCTGCCCATGCGCTGCGGGGCCTCGGACTGCGCCGACCGGGCCGGCTCCGCCGGCTGCGCCGACGGGGTCCCCTGGGCGCGGATCCGGTCGATGATCGCCGAGGTGGAACGGTCCGGCACGTACCCGAGGGTGCGGACCTGGCCACCGAGCCGGCGGACCAGCGGCGCCTCCGGCACCATCTCCGGCGGGTAGTCGCCGCCCTTGACGTACACGTCGGGCCGGACGGTCTCGATCAGCTTGGCGGGCGAGTCCTCCTCGAAGACCACCACGTGGTCCACGCAGGACAGCGCGGCGAGCAGGGTGATCCGGTCCTCGACCGGGTTGACCGGCCGGTCGGGGCCCTTGAGCCGGCGGACGCTGCCGTCGGAGTTGACCGCCACCACCAGCAGGTCGCCCAGGGCGCGGGCCTGCTCCAGGTAGCGCACGTGCCCCGGGTGCAGCACGTCGAAGCAGCCGTTGGTGAAGACAATGGAGCGCCCGGCGCGCCGGTGGTCGGCGACGATCGCGTCCAGCTCGGCCGTGCCGACCAGCGTCGGGTGGGCCGTACCGTCTCCACTGGTGCCGAGCGCGGCGAGCAGGTCCTCGCGGCGGCACACGCAGGTGCCGGTGTCCGACACGGTGATGGTCGCGGCGAGCTGGGCCAGCTGGGCGGCGGTCGGCAGCGGCGCGTCGGCCGCCAGGGCCAGCGTCATCGCCGCCAGGTACGCGTCGCCGGCGCCGACGGCGTGGCTGGCCGGTACGGGAGTGCTGTGGCTGCGCCGGGGCTCACCGTCGGCGCCGCCGACCACCGCCCCCTCGGTGTCCAGGGTGACCGCCACCACGTCGGCGCCGGTGTGCGCGCGCAGCTCGGCCAGCCGCGACTCGGCCAGCTCGGCCCGGTCGACGCCCTCCCCGGCGGCGGTGTTCACGGTGACCCCGGTGCCGGTGACGCTCATCCCGTCGCCGGTCATCGCCACCCGGTCCTCGCCGGGCGTGGGCTCCCCGGTCGGGCCGGTGCCGACGGTGCCCGACGGCCCGCCGGTGCCGGCGAACCGGGCGCCGCCCGGGGCCGCGCCGACGCTCAGCTCGGACGGGCCGTCGGCCGGGTCGACCGGCGGGTGGTCCAGGTGCAGGTCCGGGCCGGCGGCGGGCCGGCCGGCGGGGCGGGGTGCGGCGCCGAAGCCGGCGGCGGCGCGGGCCAGCAGCCGGGCCGCCTCGGCGAAGCTCGGGGTCACCACGGTCGGGGCGAGACCCCGCCAGTCGGCCAGGTCGTGCGCGTCCAGGGCGACGGTGGTGTAGCGCTCCCGGTTGGCCACCAGCCAGGCGCGGACCGGCGCGGGCAGCCCGCCCAGGCCGTAGTCGCAGACCACCAGGGTGGGCGTCGCACCGCCGGCGGCCGCCTTCAACTCCTCGGTGGCGCAGTCCAGCGCGGTGAGCAGCCGCCCCACCCCGTCGGCGTCGAGCGGGTCCTCCGGGTCACCGGAGTCCTCCCGGAGCAGGATCTGGTTGCCGGCGAGCATCCGCCGCTTGACCGGTGTGGGCCGGTGGGGCTGGCTGACCGTACGGTCCCAGACCCCGGCCCGGTCCAGGCAGTCGTGCAGTTCGTCGCCGGCCACGTCGGCGCCGACCGGGGCGACCAGCAGCGCCCGGCCACCGAGGGTGGCGATGTTGACCGCCGTGTTGGCGGCGCCGCCGGCGGCGGAGATGCGTCGGCGCAGGGTGAGGACCGGGGCGGGCGCCTCGCGGCAGAGCCGGTCGGACTCGGCGAACCGCCACTCGTCGAGCATGGCGTCCCCGATGACCAGGACGGGGCGCCCGAGCCAGCTCTCCACGACGGTCGCGAGCCGGCGCTGTTCCGCTGCTGCTCCTGCCATGCCTTCCCGACTCCCCCGACACCCCCGGACCAAACCTCCCCCTCTCCCCTCGCCCGGAAGCGGTGATCATGAAGTTGGCGGCAGTGCAGGAGATCCACACCGCTGCCAACTTCATGATCAGCGGGGCGGGGCGGGGCGGGGCGGGGTGGGGGTGGTGAGGGGTTTTCCCGACCGCAACGCATGTTCCGCGCGGTCCGGGATAGAAGGCGGGATGACCACGGAAGCCCAGGGCAGCCCGGTGCTCAACGCCCGCCAGATCCGCCTGCTGATGTTCGGCCTGATGACCGGGATGCTGCTGGCCGCGCTCGACCAGACCATCGTCGGTACGGCGCTGCCCACCATCGTCGGCGAGCTGGGCGGCATCAACCACTACTCGTGGGTGGTGACCGCGTACCTGCTCGCCTCCACCGCCTCCACCCCGCTGTACGGCAAGATGGCCGACCTGTACGGGCGCCGACCGGTCTTCCTCTTCTCGATCGGCACGTTCCTGCTCGGCTCGCTGCTGGCCGGCCTGTCGCAGGACATGACCCAGCTGATCGTCACCCGGGGCATCCAGGGCGTCGGCGCGGGCGGGCTGCTTACGCTGGCGTTCACCATCATCTCGGACGTGGTCTCACCCCGGGAGCGGGGCCGCTACCAGGGGCTCTTCGGCGCGGTCTTCGGGCTGTCGTCGGTGGCCGGGCCGCTGGTCGGCGGTTACTTCGCCGAGACGAACTGGCGGTGGATCTTCTACATCAACGTGCCGCTGGCGATCCTGGCGATCGTGGTCTGCTACCACGTGATGCGGCTGATCCCGTTCGAACGGCGGGAGCACGCGATCGACTGGCTCGGCGCGGGGCTGCTGGTGGCCGGGGTGAGCGCGCTGCTGCTGGCGCTGAGCTGGGGCGGCAACGAGTACGCCTGGGGCTCCGGGGTGATCGTCGGGCTCTTTGTCGCCGGGGCGGGGCTGGCGGTGGCGTTCGTGGTCCAGGAGGCCCGGGTCGCCGAGCCGATCCTGCCGCTGCGGCTGTTCCGCAGTGCCACCTTCGCGCTGGCCAACTCGGCCGGCTTCGTGCTCGGTCTGGTGATGTTCGGGTCGATCATCTTCATTCCGCTCTACCTGCAGATCGTCAAGGGCGCCTCGCCGACCCGCAGCGGTCTGCTGATGCTGCCGATGATGGCCGGGATCATCGTCACCTCGGTCCTCACCGGCCGGGCGATGAGCCGGATGGGCCGGTACAAGTGGTTCCCGGTGACCGGCTCGGTGGTGCTGCTGGTCGGCACGCTGCTCTTCACCCGGCTGGAGGTGGACACCTCGCTCTGGGTGGCGTTCGGCTTCATGGTGGTGATCGGCGTCGGGCTGGGCCTGTGCATGCAGTCGCTGATCCTCGCGGTGCAGAACGCGGTCGACGTCCGGGACCTGGGCGCCGGCACCTCCGCGGCGACGTTCTTCCGGTCGCTGGGGGGCTCGTTCGGGGTGGCGATCCTCGGCGCGGTGCTCTCCTCCCGGCTCACCGGGCAGCTCGCCGACCGGCTGCCGGGCGCGATCGCCCAGCTTCCGCCGGAGCAGCGTGCCGCCGTTGCGGCCGCTGGTGGGGCCGACATCTCGATCAACGACCCGGCCACCATCCTGGCCCTGCCGGGGCCGGTGCGGGCCGCCATCCAGGCCGCCTTCGTCGAATCGCTGGACATGGTCTTCCTGACCGCCGGACTGATCGCCATCCTGGCGGTGCTGGTCACCCTCGCCCTGCCGAACGACGAGCTGCGCGGGGCCGGCCCGCAGGGCGCGACCGGCGGCGCCGACCCGCTCGGCGGGAAGGCTGCCGCCCCCGGTGGCAAGCCACTGACGAGGGAGTCGAAGGAGGAGGCCGCCGCCGAGATGGAGGCGAAGTCGCAGACCATGCTCTGACGCCGGCGGCTATGCAGGTACGGCCGCGAGGAGGTCGAGGATCAGGGCCAGCGGGGGCCAGGCGGCCCGGCCCCGGCGGGTGACCGCGTACGAGCGCAGCCGGGCCTCCGGGCCGGTGAGCGGGAGCAGGCGTACGCCGGGAACGGTCGGCTGGTCGGCGGGGAGCAGCCCGACCCCGAGCCCGGCGACGATCAGGTCCTGGACGAGTTCCAGGCTGTCCGCGCGGTGCTCGATGCGGGGTTCGAAGTCCGCCATCGAGGCGATGGTCCGGACGACCACCTCGTCGGCGGTGTAGCGGGAGTTGACGATCCAGCTGCGGTCCCGGAAGCGGTCGAAGACGGCTGCGGCGTTGTCCGGGACGTCTCCGACGGCGTCGGCCGGTACGCCGAGGCTCCACGGCGCCGACCAGAGTGGCGTCGCCTCCAGGGTCCGGTCGACGGGCGCCGGCGCGAGGTTGTAGTCGTAGGTCAGGGCGAGGTCGACGTCGTCGGCCGCCAGCAGCGCGAAGGCTTCGGCCGGTTCGTGTTCGTGGATGCGCAGCCGGACCTGCGGGTGGCGGGTGGCGAGGTGGGCGGTGATCGGCAGCAGCGACCGGCGGACGGCGGTGGCGAAGCCGGCGACGCGGACGGTGCCGGCCGGCTCGGCGCTCGGGTCGAGGTCGAGCCGGGCCGCGTCGACGGCGGCGAGGATGGTCACCGCGTGCTCGGCCAGCCGCCGGCCGGCGGGGGTGAGCCGGACCCGGCGGCCCTGCGGCTCGATCAGGGTCGCGCCGACCTCGCGGGCGAGCGTGGCGAGCTGCTGCGAAACGGTGGACGTGGTGACGCCCAGCTCGTCGGCGACCTCGCGCATCGACCCGAGCCGGGCCAGCTCGCGCAGCAGGTGCAGGCGGCGGAGGTCCACGCCGTCGATTGTTCACGATTGCCGAACGGTTCGTCCAGCATTGACACGTGGACGTGAACGGTGGGCAGCGGCTCTACTTGGGGGCATGGCTACCACCCGTACCGGCGCCTCGATGGCCGTCGCGTCGATGCTTCTCGTCCAGCTCGGCCTGGCCGCCTCGGTCTCCCTCTTCGACGAGGTGGGGCCCGACGGGGCCGCCTGGCTGCGGCTGGCCTGGGCCGGCGTGCTGCTGCTCGCGGTGGTCCGCCCCCGCCCCTCCGGCTTCACCCGGCGCGCCCTGCTGGCCTGCGTCGCGCTCGGCGTGGTGACCGCCGGGGTCACCATCCTGTTCATGGCCGCGGTGGCCCGCCTGCCACTGGGTACGGCGAGCGCGCTGGAGTTCCTCGGCCCGCTCGGCGTGGCGGTCGCCCGGGGTCGGGGCGGGACGAAGCTCTGGCCGGCGCTGGCTGCCGTGGGCGTGCTGCTGCTCACCGAGCCGTGGCGGGGCGGCGTGGACCCGGTGGGCGTTGCTCTCGCCCTGGCCGCGGGTGCCTGCTGGGCGGCGTACATCCTGCTCACCCAGCGGGTGGGCGACGAGGTCTCCGGTATCCGGGGCCTGGCCGTGTCGATGCCGGTGGCCGCCGTGGTCGCCACCGTGGTGGTCGGGCCGGGCGTCCTCGGCGACCTCACCTGGCAGGTGCTGCTGGCCGGGCTGGGGCTGGCCCTGCTCCTGCCGGTGGTGCCGTTCGTGCTGGAACTGCTCGCCCTGCGCCGGCTCACCACCGCCGCGTTCGGCACGCTGATGAGCCTGGAGCCGGCGATCGCGCTGGTCATCGGCCTGGTCGCGCTGCACCAGGTGCCGGGCGTTCCGGCGGTGGTCGGGATCGCCTTCGTGGTGGCCGCCGGCGTCGGCGCGGAACGCACCGGTGCGCGCCGCCGACGGTCGCGGCGGGCCGGCCCGAGCCGGTCGGGGCCGGGACTACTTCAGGATGAGCCGGTTGGTCTGCTCGAAGACGTCGAGGTCGGCGAGGGTCTCCGGCACCGAGGCCGACAGCGGTGAGGGGAACGCGTCGCGCGCGAAGAAGCCGGCGTCGTTGGTCTCGTCGGTGATCCGGGCCAGGTCGCCGTCCCAGTCCTCGACCCGGAACGCGGTGGTGAAGATCTGGTACGTGTGCCCGTACATGTTGGTGTGGGTACGGTCCGGCCCGGTGTAGAGGGCGAACGCGCTGACCCGCAGCGCACGCAGCCCGGTCTCCTCGCGGACCTCGCGTACCGCGCAGTCGGCGATGGACTCGCCCAGCTCCATCGCGCCCGCCGGCAGCGCCCAGTGGCCGTTGTCGGAGCGCTGGATCAGCAGCACCCGGCCCGCGTTGTCCCGGACCACGGCGCGGGCCCCGACGAACATCAGCGTCCGGTCACCGGCCAGGGCGCGCAACTGCCCCACGTACGAGTCGGCCCACGAGATGCTCACTCTCGACAATCTACGCAGCTTCCGCGGGGCTGCTCGGGAGTTCCGGGGGTTCCCAAGCTGTGACCGGCGACACTAGCTTCTTACCCATGCGTAGCACGATGATGGACGCCCCTCTCCAGGTCTCCCGGATCCTCGAACACGGCGCTACCGTGCACGGCACGGCCGAGGTCGTCACGTGGACCGGTGCCGAGCCCCGCCGGATGTCGTACGCCGAGGTCGGCCGCGCCGCCGCCCGGCTGGCCCACGCGCTGCGCGACGAGTGCGGGGTCACCGGCGACGAACGGGTCGCCACCTTCATGTGGAACAACAACGAGCACCTGGTGGCGTACTTCGCGGTGCCGAGCATGGGCGCCGTGCTGCACACCCTGAACATCCGGCTCTTCCCGGACCAGGTCGCCTACATCGCCAACCACGCCGAGGACCGGGTCGTGCTGGTCGACTCGACGCTGATCCCGCTGCTGGCCCGGGTGATCGGCGAGATGACCACGGTGCGGCACGTGGTGGTGGTCGGCGGCGGCGACCCGGCCCCGCTGGTCGCGGCGGCCGGCGACCGGATCACCCTGCACCACTGGGACGAGCTGCTGGCCGGCCGTCCTGACAGCTACCAGTGGCCGGAGGTGGACGAGCGGGACGCCGCCGCCCTCTGCTACACCTCCGGGACCACCGGCAACCCCAAGGGCGTGGCCTACTCGCACCGCTCGATCTACCTGCACTCGATGCAGGTCTGCATGCCGGAGGGCTTCGGGTTGGGGCCGGTCGACCGGGAGTTGGCCATCGTGCCGATGTTCCACGCGATGTCGTGGGGCCTGCCGTACGCGGCCTTCCTCTCCGGCGCGTCGCTGATCATGCCGGACCGGTTCCTCCAGGCCGCGCCGATCGCCGAGATGATCGCCGCCGAGCGGCCCACCCTGGCCGGCGCGGTGCCGACCATCTGGAACGACCTGCTGACCTACCTGGACAGCCACGACGTGGACACCTCCTCGCTGACGGAGGTGATCGTCGGCGGTTCGGCCTGCCCGCCCGCGCTGATGCACGCGTTCGCCGAGCGGCACGGCATCGAGGTCATCCACGCCTGGGGGATGACCGAGATGTCGCCGCTCGGCTCGGTCTCCCGGCCGCCGGCCGGCGCCACCGGCGACGACGCCTGGCGCTACCGCTATACGCAGGGCCGGGTGCCGGCCGGCGTCGAGGCGCGGATCGTCGGCCCGCTGGGCGAGCCGCTGCCCGCCGACGGGACGTCCGTCGGCGAGCTGGAGGTCCGTGGGCCGTGGGTGACCGCCCGGTACGTCGGCGACGAGGCCCCGGACGAGGAGAAGTTCCGCGACGGCTGGCTGCGTACCGGTGACGTGGGCACCCTCTCGCCGGACGGCTACATCACCCTCACCGACCGGGCCAAGGACGTGATCAAGTCGGGCGGGGAGTGGATCTCCTCGGTGGAGCTGGAGAACGCGCTGATGGCCCACCCGGACGTGCAGGAGGCCTGCGTGGTGGGGGTGCCCGATCCGCGCTGGGACGAGCGTCCGCTGGCCACGGTGGTGATCCGCGAGGGCGCCACGGTCACCGCGGAGGAGCTGCGGGCGTTCCTGGCGAAGTCGGTGGCGCACTGGCAGCTGCCGGAGCGGTGGGCCTTCATCGACGCGGTGCCGAAGACCAGCGTGGGCAAGTTCGACAAGAAGGTGGTCCGCTCCCGGTACGCCGACGGCGGGCTCGAGGTCCGGGAGCTCACCGGGCCGTAACGTTTTCCGGCGCACCGTCGCCGTATGGGGCAGGGACGTACTCCTGAAGCATCCCTCCCCAGGGGCGGCCCCGGCGTTCGCACCGCGCCGGGGCCGCCCGCTCTCTGCGGGGCGACCCGCACAGTCATTCTTGCGAAACATGTTCGCCTCTGTCCCGATGACGAGGAAATCCGCCCAGCTCAACGGCCCTTCTGTCGGTGGCGGCTCATACCATCGGCAGCGATCCGGCCGCCCCGGGACCGGTCCCGCCGTCGATCTCGGAGACGTCATGGCAACCCTCAAGACCGCCCCGACCAGCGCCAGCGTGGACGATTTCCTCGCCGCCGTGCCGGACGAGACCCGCCGCCGCGACGCCGTCGTCGTCCGCGACCTGATGCGGCAGGTCACCGGCGAGCCGCCGACCATGTGGGGCGACGCCATCGTCGGCTTCGGGCAGCGGCACCTGCGCTACGCCAGCGGGCGCGAGCTGGACTGGTTCCTGGTCGGGTTCTCGCCGCGCAAGGCGGCCACCACCCTCTACCTCGGCGAGGAATTCCCGGAGAAGGAGCAGTTGGTGGCCCGGCTGGGCCGGCACACCGCCGGCAAGGGCTGCCTCTACATCAAGCGGCTCGCCGACGTCGATCTCGACGTGCTGACCGAGCTGGTGCGGGCCTCGGTCGCCCAGGCCCGCGCCGAGTGACCGTCACTGCTCGCTGGTGGTGATCAGCACCTTGCCGACCACCGAGCGCTCCACCGCCTCGTGCGCGGCGGCCGTGTCGGCCAGCGCGTAGTGGTGCAGCGGCAGCCCGGCCTCCTCGCCGACGCGTACCGCTCCCTGCGCGACCGCCGCCGCCACGTCGGCGAGCGCCCGCGCCTTGGCCGCCTTGGGCTCGGTGTAGACCAGCACGAACTGCCAGCGGGCGTTCGGCACCATCAGCGGCCGGATCGGCAGGGTGACCTCGTCCCCACCGTCGTCGGCGTAGACGCAGACCGCGCCGCCGGGGCGGAGCAGCTGGACGTCGGTGGCGGCGTTGCGGGCGGCGGACACCTCGACGATGGTGTGCACCCCGTCGGGGGCATACTTGCGGACCTCCTCGACGACGTCCTGATCCCGATAGTTGATCACGAAGGACGCGCCGGCCGCCGCCGCGAGCTGCGCCTTCTCCGGGCTGCTCACCGTGGCGATGACGCAGGCGTCGGCCCAGCGGGCCAGCTGGATCGCCGCGTTGCCGACCGCGCCCGCCCCGCCCTGTACCAGCACCACGTGATCGCTGAGCGCACCGGCGTGCAGCTTGGTCGGCATGTACTCGCCGGCGGTCAGGCACCGGTGCGCGGTGAGGAACGGGATGCCCAGGCAGGCACCCAGGTCGAAGGAGGCGGAGCCGAGGCGTACCGCATGGCGGACCGGGACCACGGTGTACTCGGCGGCGGTGCCCCAGGGGCGCTGCCAGGCGGCCTCCCAGACCCAGACCCGCTCGCCGATCAGGATCTGGTCGACGCCCTCGCCGACCGCCTCGACCACCCCGGCGCCGTCCTGCCCGGGGGTCTGCCAGCCGGCCGGCAGCGGCCAGGAGCGGCGCCCCTTCCAGTCGGTCGGGTTCACTCCGGCGACCGCCAGCCGGACCAGCACCTCGCCCGGCCCCGGCTCCGGCACCGGCCGGTCCACCAGCTTCAGCACCGAGGGGTCGCCGGTCTGCTCGTACACGATCGCCTTCATCCCCGTCTCCCTCCGACAGTCGCGTTCCCCATCTTCGCCGATCCCGACGGGGTCGGGGTGGCGTCGCCGGCCGTGATCACTTCCGGTGGTGGTCCGAGCACCTCGGGTCAACCGAACGGCCGATCCACCACGATCGATGAGGCAAATAAGATCGTCGATCAGGTGTGCCAACTGCCACGGGGGACGGTGCGGTCATGGAGTTCCGCCTGCTCGGGCCCGTCGAGGCCACCATCGGCGACCATCCGGTCCAGCTCGGAGGCGTCAAGCCGCGCACGCTGCTGGCCGCGCTCCTGGTCGAGCACGGGCACGTGGTGCCGGCGGAGCGCCTGGTCGACGTCATCTGGGGCGACGGGCCGCCGGGCACCGCCCGCGCTGTCCTCCAGACGTACGTCTCCACCCTGCGCCGGTCGTTGGGCGGCGGCGTCGGCACGGCGATCGTCACCCGGTCGCCCGGCTACCTGATCCGCATCGGTGCGGCCACTCTCGACCGTGACCTCTTCGAGGAGCTGCTCGCCCAGGGGCGCCGGGCCGGTGTTGCCGGCCGCCACGAGGAGGCTGTCGAGCTGCTCCACCGCGCCGCGGGACATTGGCGGGGCGCGGCCCTCGGCGGTGTGGAGAGTGAGCTGCTCGCGGGCGAGGCCGCCCGCCTGGAGGAGCTGCGCCTGACCGCGGTGGAGGAGCGCACCGGGATCGAGCTGCTGCTGGGCCGGACCGAGCGGGTGGCCGCCGAGCTGACCGACCTGGTCCGCCGCCACCCGTTCCGGGAGCGGATGCGGGGGCAGCTGATGCGGGCGCTGAGCGGGCTGGGACGGCGCCCGGAGGCGCTCGCCGTCTACCGGGACGGCCGCGAGGCGATGGTCGAGGAGCTGGGCATCGAACCGGGTCCGGAGATCCAGGCGATCCACGAGGCGATCCTCCGTGACGAACTCGACCGGGATCGGCCGCCGCCCCCGCTCACCGTCCCGGCCGACCGGGGCGCGCCGGCCCTCACGGCGGCTCCGGTGTCACCGGCCCCGGCGACCCGTCCGGCCCGGGCGGTGCCGGCGCAGCTCCCGCCGGTGCCGGCCGACTTCACCGGCCGACGCGCCGAGCGGACCCGGCTGGCGCAGGCGCTCACCGCCGCCACCGCCGGCCGGCCCGCCCCGATCCAGGTGGTCGTCGGGCCGGGCGGGGTGGGCAAGTCGACGCTCGCCGCGCAGGTGGCGCACGACGTCACCGCCAGCTTCCCCGACGGCCAGCTCTACGCGGAACTGCGCGGGATGAGCGGCACCCCGGTCGAGCCGCGGGAGGTGCTCGGGCGGTTTCTCCTGGCCCTCGGCACGGCGGTCGACCGACTCCCCGACGGCACCGAGGAGCGGGTGGAGCTCTACCGCACCCGACTGGCTGGGCAGCGCACCCTGATCCTGCTCGACGACGCCGCCACCGAGCAGCAGATCCGGCCGCTGCTGCCCGGCACGGTCGGCTGCGTCGTGGTGGTCACCTCGCGCAGCCCGCTCGGCGGGCTGGCCGGCACGGTCCTCACCGAGCTGGGGGTGCTGCCCGAGCAGGAGTCCGTCGAGCTGCTCGCCCGGCTGGTCGGCGCGGACCGGGCCGCCGCCGAGGACGTCTCGACCGGCCGCATCGTCCGGCAGTGCGGGGCGCTGCCGCTCGCCATCCGGGTGGCCGGGGCGCGGCTGGCCAGCCGCCAGCGGTGGCCGCTCAAGCTGCTGGCCGACCGCCTCGCCGACGAGCGGCGGCGGCTGGACGAGCTGGCCATCGGCGACCAGGAGGTACGCGCCAGCATCGGGCTGAGCTACCGCGGCCTGGAGGCCGGGGACGCGGCCGTGCTGCGGGTGCTGGGCCTGCTGGGCCTGCCCGACTTCCCGGCCTGGGTGGCGGCGATCGCCCTCGACCTGGGCGAGGAGGAGGCCGAGCAGGCCATCGAGCGGTTGATGGACGCCCAGCTCGCGGAGTTCGTCCAGGTCGACGGCACCGGTCACCTCCGCTACCGGCTGCACGACCTGGTCCGGTTGTACGCCCGCGAGCGCGCCGAGGCCGAGCACCCGGAGCCGGAGCTGCGGGAGCTGGTGAGCCGGGTGACCACCACCTGGCTCTGGCTGATCGACGCGGTACGCCGGGGCGCGTCGACCGGCCCACCGCCCGCCGGGGCCGGCCGGGCCCTGGGCGACCTCGGGGAGCGGGTGCTCGACCAGCCGCGCAGCTGGTTCGCCACGGAACACGACTCGTTGGTCCGGGCGGTGGAGGTCGCCGCCGAGCGGGGACTGGACCAGCAGGCCTGCGACCTGGCCTCGCTGCTGTCCACCTTCCCGTACGCGACCGCGAGCCGGTTCGAGAGCTGGACCCGTACCCACGACGTGGCGCTGGCCGCGGCCCGGCGCAACGGCAATCGGCACGGCGAGGCCGTCCTGCTCTCCGGTTTCGGTCAGCTCCGCTGCGCCCAGGACCGGTACGCCGAGTCGGCGCAGTACCTGACCCAGGCGCTGGAGGCGTTCCGGGAGGGCGGGCACCGGCACGAGGAGGCGCTCACCCTGACCGCGCTCGGGGCGACGTGCCGGGAGCAGTGCCGGTTCGCCGAGGCGCTGTACTTCCTCGGCTGCGCCGAGCCGATCGCCCGGGACCTCGGCGACGACGCGGTGCTGGCGGACGTGCGGCGGCTGGCCGGGGCGGTCCGGCTGGAACAGGGCGACCTCGCCGCCGCCCGGACCGACCTGGAAATGGCGCTGCGCGTCTACGAGGGACTCGCCGACCGGCGGGGCGTGGCGCTGACCTGGCGGATGCTGTCGCTGCACCACCGGGCCCGCGACGAGCTGCGGGAGGCGCTGGCGCTCGCCGTGCGCGCCCGGGACACCTTCCGGGAGCTGGACGAGAGCCTGCTGGAGGCGTACGGGGACCGCGCGGTCGGCAAGGCCCTGGTCCGGCTGGGCCGCAGCACCGAGGCTGCCGGCCTGCTGCAACGGTCGCTCGCGACCAGCCGCCGCGCCGGTGACCGCTGGGGGGAGGCCGCCACCCTGCGGGTCCTCGGTCAGTTGCACCTGTCCCGGCGGGAGCTGGCCGACGCCGAGCGGCACCTGCGGGCCTCGCTGCGGCTCTGGGACGAGTTGGAACTCGCGCTGCCCCGCGCCCGGGTGCTGCGGGACCTGGCCCGGCTGGCCGCGATCCGGGGGCACGACGATGCGGGCCGGCTGGCCCGGGAGGCGCTGCGGGTCTTCGAGGACCACGGCGCCCGGGAGCGCGGCGAACTGGCGGCGGAGCTGGCCGAGGCGCGCCCGCCAATTCTGTAGTCCGTCCTGTAATCCGCTGTAGGCCGCGTTGCAGCGGCCCTGGCGTGATCCTCCAGACCGCCCGCCGAACCTCCTTGCATCAGCGGCGACAACCGCCGCACGGAGGAGGAGTTCGACGATGCGGAAGTTGAGGATGCGCGACCGGCTGCTGCGAATGATGGCCGCCGGCCTGGTGCTCGTGGCGACCACCACGGGCACGGTCGCCGTCGGCCTGACCACCACGGCGGCGCCGGCGCAGGCGTCCGTGGTGGGCGGCTCGATCACGCGGACGGAGGTGCTGGCCCGGGCGAAGTGGTGGATGAACACCTACGGCGTCGTCTACAGCCAGAGCCAGTCCAACCAGAAATCCGACGGGGACGGGCACTCCTACCGGCCGGACTGCTCGGGCTTCGTCTCGATGGCCTGGCACCTGCCGAAGAAGGGCGACGGATGGGACCGGAACACCGGTGACCTGGCGGACTTCGGCGACACCACGAGGATCAGCCTCGGCTCCCTGCGACCCGGCGACGCGATCCTCGGCGAGAGCTACGGGCACGTCGCGCTCTTCGACAAGTGGGCCAACGCCGACCGGACCCAGATGTGGATCTACGACGAGTACGGCACCGGCAAGGAGGGGCGGCACATCGTCCAGGACCGCTCCTGGTACGCGAGCAACGGCTTCGTCGGGCTGCACTACAACCGCATCCGCGACGGAGCGGTGGTGAACAACGACTTCGACGGTGACGGGGACGCGGACGTGCTGGCCCGCAACGCCACGACGAAGGATCTGCACCTGTACAAGGGCAACGGCTCGGGT